>JBNMOZ010000709.1:0-3236 GCA_051276005.1 Bradymonadia bacterium
GGCGTGGAAGACGACGCCTTCGCGCGGCTTGTAGAGCGCGTTGTTGCGGACGTCACCGAACGCCGCCATGACCTCAGACAGTGTGTAATGCGCGTGAACGCTGAGCGGTGCTTTGTGGGCGAAAGGCAGCACCTGGTGATCGAGCTGTTCTCGGCGCAATCGAAGCAGCGCGCGCAGCTCGGTGAGCAGGGCGGGGTGGTCCCACAGCGGCGCGAGGGCGTCTTCGCCGACGGCGCTGGCTTGGAAGAGCGCGGTGCTGAGCATCAATCGCAGCCGCAGCGTGCGTTCGGTCTGCGCTGGCTTGCACGGGCCTTCGCCGTCGATCGCTTGGAGCCAGGCGTCGATGCGGGCCGGATCGTCCACATGGATCAATCGGCAGATGGCGCGGGCCAGGGTGTCTTCTTTGGGTCCGGCGGGCGGCACCGTGAAGCCGGCGGCGCGGCGCAGGTCGGCGTAGCTGCGGGTGCGATAAATGTCGGTCAGATCGAGGTCGGTGGCCTTCAAGAACGCGCCCAGCGACGGGTCGTTGAGCGCGCGCAGCTCGGCGACGAGGCCTCTGCGGTGGTGCCCCAGCGCTTGGCGCAGGTTGTCGAGGATCACCTCTCGGCTGGTGCGATCGAGGTGCATGCTGCAGCCGGCGGGCAGCAGCGGGAAGCCCTGCTCGACCTGCCGTCTGACGCCGGCGCGCGTCTGGCCCGTCACCGCGCGCAGCTTGCGATCAAAGCGGAACTCGCGGCGGGCCTTGCCCACGAAGTCGAGCACGGTCAGGCAGCGCTTGCCGGCCCAACGGCGCAGGCCGCGGCCGAGCTGCTGCAGGAACAGGGTCGCGCTGTCTGTCGGGCGCAAGAACAGGATCGTGTCGACCGCCGGCAGATCGATGCCTTCGTTGAACACGTCGACCGTGAAGATGATCCTTGGGCGGTTTGGGTGGGCGGCGTTGTCTTCGCTGAGTAAGGCGCGGGTCAGCGCCTCGCGGTCTTTCTTGGGGGTCTTACCGCTGATGACCGCAGCCGGGATGCCGACGCGCGAGAACTCCTTGGCCATGTAATGCGCGTGGTTGAGGCCCGCACAAAAGCCCAGCGCGCGCATCTGCATGGGGTCGCCGACGTGGTCGTGCACCGCCTTCGCGATGATCGCCGCCCGGCGGTTGTGACCGGTGTACAGCGTGTCGAGCATGGCGGCGTTGTAGCCTCCGCCGCGCCAGCTCACGTCGCTCAAATCGACCGTGTCGTGCAGCACGAAGTACTGAAACGGCACCAGCAATCCGCGATCGATGGCGTCCCACAGGCGCACCTCAGCGGCGACCCGTCCGCCGAAGTACGCCAGGACGTCGATGCCGTCTGCGCGCTCGGGAGTGGCGGTCAGCCCGAGCAACTCGGTGGGTTTGAAGTGTTCGAGGACGGCGAGCCAGGTGGGGGCGCCTGTGTGATGGAACTCATCGACGATGACATGGTCGAATTGATCAATCGGGAGTGACGCGAGCCGCCCTGTGAGCGACTGCACCGACGCGAAAACATAGCGCCAGTGCACGGGCTCTTCACCGCCGCCCAGCAGCTCGCCAAAGTCGCCGTCGGTCAAGGCGTGGCGGAACGTGTCGCGGGCCTGCCGCAGAATCTCGCGCCGATGGGCCACGAACAGCAATGTCGGGCGGCGGCCGGGCGTGCAGAGCCGTGCGTAGTCCAAGGCAGCCATGACCGTCTTGCCGGTGCCCGTCGCCGCCACGACAAGGTTGCGGTGCCGGTCGTGCAGCTCACGGGCGGTGGCGAGCTGCTCCAAGATCGCCTGCTGGAACGGTCGGGGGCGCAGCATGAGTACCGTGGTTGGGTTCGATGACCCGCGCGCGTCCTGCCGGGCGATGGCGAAGCGTTTGGCGTCGTAGGGCTCGAACTCGGAGTCGTTCCAATAGCTGTCGAAGGCCGCGCGGAATTGACCGAGCACGGCTCGGTTCTCAATCGCCGAGAGGCGGACGTTCCATTCGAGGCCCGACTGCAGCGCCGATCGCGACATGTTCGACGAGCCGACGTAGGCGGTCGAGTAGCCCGACGCGCGATGAAACAGCCAGGCTTTGGCGTGCAGGCGCGTGGTCTGGCTGTCATAGGCGACGCGCAGCTCGGCGCCCAAGTCGACCAAATCCTGCAAGACGCGCGGTTCGGTGACCCCGCGATAGGGCGTCGAGATGACCCGCAGTTTGCCGCCGCGCTGGCAGAAGTCGCGGATCGCGTCGCGCAGGGTGATGTAGCCCGTCCAGAACAGGAACGCGCAGATGAGGTCGACCCGATCGGCGCTCGCCAGCTCTTTGCGCAGCTCGACGCCGAGGCTGCGTTCGCCGCGGGCGTTGACGAACAAGGCCGCCTCGCTGAGCGGCACATCGGGGCGAACGGGTGGCGCGCCGGGCCCACGGGTGATCGACGTGAGCAGGCGCCCTTCGATGCGATCCCCGGGCTGCACGAAGCCATCGAGATGGGTCGCCAGCGACTCGATGAGGTGGTTGACCAAGGCGGGGCGCTCGGCGTGCGGCGCGGCCGTCAGCGCACGGCGCAGATAGTCCTCGAGGTGCCGCGCGAGAAACCGACTGCTCTCCTCGGCACCCAGCGCACGCTCGGTTATCTGTGCGTCGCCCGGCAGGGTGGCGCGCAGGTCGTCGTTCACGATGGCTTCGTACAGCCCGTCCGGTCGTAGATCATTGCCCATGCCGCCAGGCTCGAGCAGCCTGGCCATGGCGTCAAGTGAACTGTGAGTCGGGCATCACCCCACCACCCCCACCAATCAAAACACTGCGTTGTGTAACGATATCGGCCCGCCGTCGGATACCCTCCCGTCACCCTGGAGGTTCCATCATGCGCCGCGCTCTCTTCGTCTTGCTGTCTGCCACTCTGCTCGTCGGCCTCGCCGCCTGTGATGATGACCCGTCATCCGGGGTCGACCCGTCACCGGACGCAGAGCCCGCGCCCGACGCGGAGCCCGATCCCTCGCCCGAAGCCGAGCCATCCGGCGAACTCCTCTTCATGAATCGCCACGACGACGGCAACACCTTCGCGTGCAACACCTGCCACGCGATGACCGAACCCACGGCCGACTTCCGCCGCCCCGGGCACCCGCTGGGCGACGCGGCGATGCGGCCGACCTTCAAGAATGGACAGGTCGGCACGCTGCTCGAGGCGGTCAACAGCTGCCGCACCGAGTGGATGGTCGCGCCGCCGTTTGCCGCCGAGGATGCTCGCTGGCAGGCATTGGAA
>JBNMOZ010000710.1:0-3235 GCA_051276005.1 Bradymonadia bacterium
GGGCGATTTGCCGGAGCTGCGCGACAAAGTCTCGGTGGTCGGCTACCCGATCGGAGGCGAGGAGATCTCGATCACCGAAGGCGTGGTCTCACGCGTCGAGGTTCAGCGGTACAGTCACAGCCAGCGCGTGCTGCTCGCGGTGACCGTCGACGCGGCGATCAACGCGGGCAACAGCGGCGGGCCGGTCTTTCGCGGCGACAACGTCGTCGGCATCGCGCACCAAAAGCTCGAGAACGCCGACAACATCGGCGAGATGGTGCCCACGCCGCTCATTCGGCGCTTCCTCGAAGCCGTCGCGACGGCGCGCAGCACAGCGGTCCCATCGCTGGGCATCCTGGTGCAGGGGCTCGAGAACGCGACTCTGCGCGCGCATCTGGGTATGCCCGAGGGCGAGACCGGCGTGCGGGTGGCGGTCGTCGATCATGGCGGATCGGCCAGCGGCTGCCTTGAGGTGGGCGACGTGCTGCTCGCCGTCGACGGGCATGCCATCGCCAACAACCACACGATTCAGCTGCGCCCGCGGCTGCGCACTCGGTTTGATGTGCTGCTCGGACTGCGCCATATCGGTGACAGCCTGACGATGACGGTGCGGCGCAATGGCGAGCGGATAGACGTCGATCTGGTCATGCGACCGCATGTCGATTTGGTGCCCCGCGATCGCTACGACGTGCGACCCAGCTACTATATATATGGGGGCCTCGTCTTCCAGCGCCTCACCCGCGACTACCTGGGCACCTGGAATCAGTGGTGGAAGCAGGCGCCCAAGGAGTTCCTGCACCTCTACTACAGCGGCATTCGCACGCCCAACCGGCGCGAGGTCGTGGTGCTCAGCCACATCCTGGCCGACGCGGTGAACTGCGGATATGACAACCTGCACGACGAGAGCGTGATCGCCGTCAACGACGCGCCCGTGCTCGACTTCGAGGACTTCGTCGCGACCCTCAATGCGGCCAAGGGCACCGTCGTGCTCACCCTGTCGAAGGGCGGCCTGCTGGTGCTCGACGCGCAGCAGGCGCACGCGGTCAACCCGTCGATCCTCAAGCGCTACAACATCCAGCTCGACCGCTCCACGGACCTGCCCGGTCAGTGAGCGGGGCCGCACCGCGAGGCGCCGTCTATACGCCGGTCGGATGGCTTGTTGTCGACGCCAACGCTGAGGGGCTGACCGCCGCATCCTTCGAGGCGGAGCGACCCGCCGACGCGAACGACGATCCGCATGGCGCGATCACCGCCTTGTCTGCCTGGTTGGCCGGGGCGCATGGGGCGCTCGATGGCGTGGCGATCGCTCCAATCGGCTCTGACTTTCAGCGCATTGTGTGGCGGCTTTTGCGCACGATCCCGGCCGGTCAAGCCCGGACGTATGGCGAGTTGGCGGTCGCGCTGGGCAGGCCCACCGCGACGCGAGCGGTCGCGCGGGCGAACGCGACGAACCCCGTCGCCGTCATCGTGCCGTGCCATCGCGTCATCGGATCCGACGGTGCGATGCGCGGGTATGCCGGTGGCCTGCATCGCAAGCGGTGGCTGCTGGCTCATGAGGGCGCGCCGGGCTTCCTCGTGCCTTGACCAAGTCACCGAATGATCGGTTGCAAACCGCGCCGCGGATCCTTCAACTGACTGCGATATCGAACCTTCTTCGTACGGGTCCCGGCATGAAAATTCGCCTCATTTCGAACATCAAATCGCTCAACGGGCCGCTGGCCAAAGCCCTGCGCGCGCAGGGGCACAAGGTCGAGATTCGTCGCACGAAGTGCGACACCTGCGCCTTGCACTATGCGGAAGGGTTGGGGTTTGACGCGCTGACGGCGCTCGTCGACGGCATCAAGCCGTTCCTGCCGTCGGTGTCGCTGGTGCCCGAGATTGACGGGGCGGACGCCGAGTTGTACCTGGGCGACGGCAGAGATCTCGACAACTGGGACATCAAACTTCACGCCGATACCAACGCGTTCGGCAAGGCGCTGCAGCAGAAGTTGTCGGCCGTGGGCTTTGACGAAGATGGCCTCGAGGTTGGGACGCAGTCGGTCGACAACATCGAGTACGGCGGGGCGACCCAGTTCGCGCGGCAGGTCGTGCGTTGGGTCCTCGCCCAAGAGGGCATCCATAACGTCCGCGAGAAGAAGCGCTGGGGCGACAGCGACAACGACATGTACGTCTACGTTCGCGAGCCAATCCCCGAAGGCGCGGACGTGCGCGGTCGTCTGCCGGTCGTGGTCGAAGGCGATGACTACGGGCATATGTTCGCGCTCAAGGCGCAGCTCAACGACGCGGGCTTCAAGCAGGTTGAGACGCGGTCCATCGACAACCGCTCGCGCCTGGAGTTCGGGTTCTCGGCGGGCGGCTTCTCGCGCGATCCCGCGTCGATGACGGCGCTGCGCGGCATGGTCGAGGCGCTGCTGCTGGAGGCCGAGGTCGACGCCGAGCGGCATCCGCTCAAGTCGCTCACGCATGACGGCCGCGGGGCGCTGATTCGACTGCCGCTGGGGGCCCGTCAGGCCGATCGGCTGCCGTCATATGCCGGCCGCTTCCCCGATCGCTGGGACATCGTCATTCGCACCGACGCGCTCAGCGCGGTAGGCGATCTACGCCAGGCGTTGGTGCAGCATGGCTACACGCGGGTGCGCTTTGAGGCGTTGCCGGCGAGCGCGTTGGGCTTCCGGGTCCAGGTCGGCGCTGCTGGCGATCAGCCCGATGTCGGCGAGTTCGTGCGCGGTGCGGTCGAGCGCACCCTGCTGGGCCTGGGCGGGTCGAAGAGCTTGAGCGTCACGCTGAGCAACAGCCTGCCGTCCGACGACGCGCGGGTCATCCTCGAGATGCCCATGGAAGGCCTCGACGAGGGCGGCCTCAAGCGCCGCATCCAAGCGGCCTGTGGCGACTGGGACCTGTCGTTCAAGAGCGCCGATCACAGCAAGTTCCCCGAGCTGGTGCGCGATCTGCGCGAGCTCCACTTCAGCGAATTCGAGACGAACAACGAATCCGAGGTGGGCGAGGCCCTGATCAAGTACGGCGGCTCGCCCGTCGCTCTGGTCGAGTACATCGCCGACATGGTGCACACCGCGACGGGGCACACGTGCCGCCTGAAGAAGGAATGGGACGACGACGACGACGACATCTGGTTGTACGTGCCCACAGCACCGGCCGAGGTCGTCGAAGAGCCCTCTGCGCCCGATCTGGCCGAGTGGTTCAGCGATCTGGACAGCCCCGCCGAGCGCGCCTTCGTCAACATAAACAACAAGTCGGT
>JBNMOZ010000711.1:0-3232 GCA_051276005.1 Bradymonadia bacterium
GCGCGTCGGTCAGAAATTCTACCTGAAGCTGGCGGGCGCGCGCCCGGCGACCCTTCATGTTCGGGTCTGGTCGAACTCGACGCTGGTGGCGTGCCTCGTCCAACCCATTGTCGAGCCAACAACGCAGCCCCAGATCGCGCACGCCGACTCTGGCGCGCAGTGTGAGCTACCGGAGCCGAGCGTCGAACCCGATGATGAGCCGGGGGGTGCAAGACCTGACAGAGGGTCCAAGCCTGAGCCTGAGCCCGGGCCTGATTCTGAGCCTGAGCCCGGTCCTGAGTCTGAGCCGGAGTCTCACGGCAACAGCGGCTAGCGAGTCTGACCCAGACGCTGGCGCATCAGCCTGCCGACTCCGCGATGCTCGAGTCGAACCCCGCGTGCGTTACACGTCGCTCATGGCCGGACCCGCCCGGAGTACCCGAGGCTCTTGAGCGCCGCGAGCACAGCCTGATGATCTGGCGTCGTAGTCCAAGCGACCGCCGCGTCCCGATCGGCATACGAGACGCGCACGGACGCCACACCCTCGACCCTGCCCACGGCGTCAATCACATGCGCCTCGCACGCCCTGCAGCTCATGCCATTGATGGAATAGACGGTCGCCGCCGCTGTTGTCGGCGCCAGTTGTGCCCGCGCGTCGGCAAATAGGGTGCCGGCAAACTCTGTCGCTGCCAGCTCGGGATAAGACGCCATGCCGAGCACCAGCGCCGTCGACATCCACAGCAGCACTCGGCTTGCCCGCCGGGCTCCGGGGGCCAGGGCCTCACAGGCCGAGTCGGGCGCGCACCGTGGCGCGCGATACGCGAGATAGAAGCCGCCGGTCAGACACACGGCTGCGATCGCGAGAAGCGGCAGACGCCACGCCGCGAACAGGGTGCCCGCGCCAGCCGCCGATGTGCCCAATCCCACCGCCAGGAGCGGGATCCAGCAGCAAGCCGACGCGAGGACGCCCGCTGCCACCGCGCCGCCAGTCAGCCAGCCCGCGCGTGACGCCTGGGCCGGCTCGAGAGTCGCTAGATCCGAGCGCGGCGGATCGCAGCAGGCGACGTCGCCCGCCGACGCAGGATCGGCCGACGACGGGGTCTTGACCGATGCACGACCCGCGGGTGGCCCGACCGCCTTGACCACCTGCCCGACGTCGCCAAGACAGCATCGTCCCGCCGGGTTCTTGCGAGCGCAGTCGTCTTCGCCAGCGCGGCAGGCCGCCTTGATTCGCGCCTGAATGCGCGAAACGCCCGCCTCGTCGACGTCAGCTTCAACCTCGCCCACCGAGTGGCCGAAGCAGAAGCAGGCCAGGCGCTGGGGGTCGGCGCTCTTGTGGAACGGCACCGACCCGATCTCGGGCAACCCGATGACCGCGCGGTCGCGGAAGTACGCCACGTCGCAGGCTGCGCCCATGCACATGGCCCATCCCACGCTGGATTCGAGCGTCGCGTATCGCGGCGGATCAGTCTGGGCTTGCAGGGTCACGGTCTTGATCGAGCGCCCGCGTGCGCCGCATTCAGGGCATATCATCGTCGATCTCCTTGAGCGCGCCTGCGGCGTCGTCTTCAAGCGCACAAATGACCGCGCACTTGGTGAGCCCTGGCGCACACCGGCCAACAACCTCTACGAGCGCGGCCTCGATGCGTTTCAGCGCGGCGATCCGTTCACGGACGTCCGTGAGCTTGTGCCGCGCGAGCTGCTCGACCTCTGCGCACCCGTCGTCTGAAGCCCGCAGCGCCAGCAATTGCAGAATGTCTGCGAGCGAGAACCCGAGCGTCTGGGCCTGCCGAATGAAGAGGAGGCGATCGACCGCGGTGCGCGGGTAGACGCGCCGACCCGAGGCAAGCCGGGGCGGCATCGGCAGCAGCCCGCGCCGCTCGTAATAGCGCACAGTCTCGACGCCCACCCCCGCGGCGCGCGCGAGCCCTCCAGAGGTCAGGGTGTCGCCTATCGGGGTGTCGCGTTTCATCTTGATATGGTGCCACCTGTACCCAGGTACGGAAGCAAGTTTTTTTTTGAATACTGCCTAAAAGGAACGCCCGCAACACTGCGCCACCGAAACACTCCGCCACCGAAACACTCCGCCACCGATACACTGCGCCGAACCGCCCAACCTGGAGGGCTGACCCCGGCCCTCACCAGCCGATTTTAGCTGTCAAACCAAACGTTTGACCACGCCATCTGACCCGCCTACATTGCGGCGGAGCGTCTGATGTGGGGTATGTCACCTCGCCGGGTCGCCGACACATGGGGTTTACAGTATGACAAGGTCCATCTTCGGTCTCACATTGACCATTGTAATCGCAGCGCTGGGCACCTTCGTGGTGCCCACAACGGCGAGCGCGGTGACGACCGTCAAGCTCAGCAAATCAGCCTTCAGCTATAGCGGCGTCCGCTATTACCGCGGCAAGGTCGAGAACGTGAAGCTCTGCTCGTACGGCGAGAAAAAGACCCCGATCACGCAGGCGAACTACCTGGCCGTCCAGAACAACGTGCCCGGCGACACCCTGTCCAAGGTCGCCGTTCAAATCGAAGGCCCCTTCCCCATCGAATGGAGCAAGTTCTCCAAGACCGACGTCGATGCGGCCATCAGCTACTTGAAGGTGGGGGGCGGTACGGGCTCGTTTAATCGTGCGGTGGCCATGAAGGCCAACCTCAAGCTCGTCAAGTTCTACCTCAACGAGGGCCCGCTGACGACCCTGCTCAATAAGTACGCCAACGGCGCCCGCAACCACCTTGCGAAGGAGGGCGCGGACGGGCGCATCGCCAGCGAGGTTTGGGTGGTCATGGAGGCCAAGCTCGCCTCCGATGTGGCCAACGGCGGCTCCGTGACCGGTACGGCCAGCGACGGAGGCTTCAAGGTCCAACTGGGCGGCAGCGGCTCATCGAAGGTCAAGACCACCATCACGGTGCCGCCCGGCACGACCTTCGCCTACCTGCTCCACAAGGTGAAGAAGTGGAACAAGGGCAAGACGAAGGTCGAGAATATGCAAGACGATCAGCACGGACCCTTCTGATCTGATGCAGACGCACGTTGGGGTCGCAGACGCGCTTCGGCCCGGCGGTCAACCCGCACCGCGACAGACCGGCCAGACACCTCGCTCTGCCGCAGGCTGCTGTAGGCGATCGGCAAGATGCCGTTCTCGCGCAGGTATGCGACGAGGTTCGTCTTCTGCGACCACGGGTGCAGCTCGAGCTGGTTCGCTGCCGGGAGCGGAAGACCCGCGGCGCGGATCTCCTCGATATGGGC
>JBNMOZ010000712.1:0-3228 GCA_051276005.1 Bradymonadia bacterium
CGCAGCCCGTCGGTGGAATGCGGGCGCTGCAAGATCAGCTCTTGTACCTTCACTGCGGCATTAGCGGTCAAAGAAACCATATCATCCTCCATATCAGCGCGCGTCGGACGGTCAAGCCCGCGCGCGTATGCGTTGTATTGTCGATATCACCCGAGCGGCGGCGTGGTCCACATCCTCGGTCGTCGTACTGCGCCCGAGGCCAAATCGCAGGCTGCCGTGAATCCATTCCGCGTCCAGGCCGATTGCCCCCAGCACATGGCTGGGCTTGAGCGCCTCGGACATGCACGCCGACCCGCTCGAGAGCGCCAGCGGGCGCAGCGCGGTCAGCAAGCCGGCCCCTTCGATGAAGCCAATGCTGACATGCAGGTTTCCGGGCAGGCGCGCTTCGGGGTGGCCATTGAGGCGCAAATTCGGGATGCCCTCGACCAGCAAGTCGCGCAGCCGATCGCGCAAGCCAGCCTGGCGCGCGGCTTCGGCGACCAGGTCGGCCTGCGCGAGCAGCGCGGCGGTGCCCAGCCCGACGATCTGGTGCACCGGCAGCGTGCCGGGGCGAAGGCCGCGCTCCTGATCGCCGCCATGTTGCTGCGCGGTCACCGCGATCCGCGGGCGGCGGCGGCGTATGTACAGCGCGCCGATGCCCTTGGGACCGTAAAACTTATGGGCTGACAGCGACAGCAGGTCGACGTTGAGCGCGGCGACGTCGACCGGGATCTTGCCGACGGTCTGCGCGGCGTCGGTGTGCAGCAGCACGTCGCGCGCGCGGCAAATCGCGCCGATGGCGGCGATAGGCTGCAGCGTGCCGATCTCGTTGTTCGCGTGTTGGATGCTCACCAGCGTGGTGTCGGGCCGAATCGCAGCCTCGACCGCGGCGGGATCGACCCGCCCAAATTCATCGACGGCCAGTCGCGTGACGGTCCAGCCGTACTTCTCGAGCACCGCGAACGGCGCGAGCGCGGCCTTGTGCTCGCTCACCTGGGTGATCACGTGCCGGCCGGCGCCCATCGCGGCCTGGGCGGCGCCCTTGATGCCCAGGTTGTTGCTCTCGGTCGCTCCACTGGTGAAGACGATCTCGCGCGGCGTCGCGCCGATCAGCGCCGCGACCTGCGCGCGGGCCTGCTTGACGGCGGCCTCGGCGGTCCAGCCGAAGGCGTGCGCCCGGCTGCCGGCGTTGCCAAAGTGGGTGGTCAAATAGGGCAGCATCGCGTCGACCACGGCCGGCGCGCAGGGCGTCGTCGCCATATGGTCGAGGTAGATCTCGCGCTCAGCTAAGCGCTCGGCTGGGCGCTCGGCCAGCCGCTCGGTCGTGGCGGACATCGCGGCAGTCATCGTGACGGCCGCCCGGTCAGCCCCGTGATGAGCGTAAGGCCGTCGTCGATGGGGCGGTCGCAGGTGCTACAGGCGGTGGTGGGGGCGTCGGTGCGCGTGCAGCCATGACAGCTGCCCAGCCACGCCAGGCTCGTCTCGAGCTGAGCGGCGAGTCGTTCAAGATCATCAATTGTTGCGCGGGTTTGTTGCAATCGGGCTCGGTAGTCTTCGGCGAGGCCTGACATGCCATCGGGCGCCGACTCAGCCTGCGTCCAGCGCTGCACCATGCCGCGAATCTCGTCGAGCGTGCAGCCCAGGCCCTGCAGGCGATCGATATAGCGAACGCGCTCGACATGCTGGGTCTCGTAGAGGCGATAGCCCCCCTTGCTTCGGGCGGCGGGCGCGATGAGGCCGCGCTCTTCATACAGGTGCAGCGCGCGGATCGACTTCTGCGTCAATCGGGCCAGCTCTCCAATGCGCATTTGCTCAGCCACGGTCGATCTCCTCGCGAGACTGACGCTAGCGACCCAGAGGCGTGCGTGTCAACACTCGTACCCTAGGGTGAGGGTTGTCGGGAGGGAGCCGCCATATGAGGATGGGATGAGGACTGCTGGGAGAGGCCCGCCAGATGGGAGCCGGGTGAGGGCTGCGCGCAGAGAGTCGCCCTGTGAGGGCCGGTCGCGGACTGCTGGGAGAGGGCCACCCGGAGAGGACTGCCCGCAGATCGCAGGCGCTGCCGGCGCGGATCAGGGGCTCGGCTTGTTGGGGGCCTCAAGGGCGATGTAGTCGCGGGTCGACGTGCCGTCTTCACGCGTCCACGAGACGCCGAGCATGGTGTCGTATCGCTGATCCATCTCGAGCACGTCTTTGAACGCGCGGGCTTCGCTGATCTGATAGGGCCCGAGCATCGTGATCTGGGCATCGCGGGGGGCGCCAAGCTGCTCGATGACGCTGGTGGGCAGCACCTCTTCGAGGGTGACGCGGCCGGGCACCTTCCCGCTCTTGGGCAGGTTGCCATAGAACTGCCGCACCGACGCCTGCACGGCCTCCAAGGGCTGCTTGACGATCGGACGCGCAGGCGGCGGCGTCGCGGCCGCCACCGGGGTGTTCACCGGGGACCCACTCGCGGTGCCGAGGGCCCCGGCGCGACCGCCCTTGGGCCGCACCTTGAGAGCGCGTTTTGGCAGCGCGTTCTTGACGATCGGGCGGCGCGGCGTGCGGGGCGTCGCTGCGTTCTGCGCGTTCGAGGCCGGCGCCGCCGTCACCGCGGCTGCCGGCTGGATCTTGGGCACGGTGCGCGCCGTGTCATCGGTACTCAAGAGGAACCAGGCCGCGACACCCACGACGACCAGCGCCAGCACCGGTACGATCATCTTGCCCATTACTTTGCTCCTTGCGTGCTCGCCGCCTGCGCTTTGCGCAGACCGGCAGCGATGATGACTCTCTGAATCTCGCTTGTTCCTTCGTAAATCCGCAACGCGCGGATCTCTCGATACAGCCTTTCGACCGGCACGCCGCGCGTCACGCCGAGCCCGCCGTGAATTTGTACGGCCCGGTCGATGATGCGCTGGGCGGCTTCGGTGGCGAACAGCTTGCCCATCGCGACCTCGCTGCTGACGCGGCCTTCGCGGGTGTCACGCAGCCACGCGGCCCGAAAGACGAGCAGCCGCGCGGCGTCGAGTTGGGTCGCGTTGTCGGCCAAGTAGGCGGCGATCTGCTGCTGCTCGATGATCGGCTTGCCGAACTGGTGGCGGGTCGCGGCGCGGTGGATGGCTTCGGATTGCGCGCGCCGGGCCATGCCCAACGCGGCGCCGGCGACCGTCGTGCGGAAGACGTCGAGCGTCTGCATGGCCAGCTTGAAGCCCTGGCCCTCGGCGCCCAGCAGGCGATCGGCGGGCACTCGACAGTTGTCGAAGCGCAGCG
>JBNMOZ010000713.1:0-3227 GCA_051276005.1 Bradymonadia bacterium
CGACGAGGGCCGACGACTCGTCGATGATGTCGTCGAGCCACGCAGCGGTGACCGCCGGCGAGAGGGACCAAAACACCCCGCCCAGCACGACCATCAGGAACAGGATCAAGCGAACGCGCTCTTTGCTCATCCGCCGTGCTCTTGCGCGGCGCTCAGCTGGCGACTCATGCGCCCTTCAATGCGGCGCGAAACGCCGCGATCTTTGGCTGCGAGAGCGGCTGCCAGCGCTTGCGCTGCGTCTTGCGACCCAACTCACCGGGCTCGAGCCGCATGCTGGTCACATGCCGGCCGGTCTCGGTGAAGACATGGGCGCGGTTCTTGGGCCCGATGACCACGATGGTCTCGCGGCGGGTGTCGTGGAAGAGACGATCGGGCCCGGCCTCGTGGGCGTCGCCCAAGGCCTTTGAGGTGGGGCGGGCGCCGTCGCCATGCCGCTCGGCTGCATGCTGGGTGCGCCAACTCTGCGGGGCAAAGACGCGCACCAGATCGCCGCGCAACTGCCCGAGCATTGACGCGATGGCCCGTTCGGCGTCGTAGGGCTCATCGCGGGCCTCGGCCATGACCGCGCGGCGCCCGATGCGCTTGACCAAGCGGTGTGCACCTTGAATGAGACGGCGCAGTTGCTCGGCGGTGCTGCGGGCTGGCCCGTCGCTCGCGGCCGCGGTGATGGCGTTGGCGCTCATGCCCACCAGATTTATGCGCAGGGTCAGGGGCGCTTGCGGTCGACGCGTCTCGACGACCTGCATCGCGAAGGCGATCCGATCGCCCTTGGGTTCGCGCAGATTGGCCGGCACCATGCCGATGACCACCTGCCCTCGTAGTCGCCAGGCGTGGTCCTCGCGACCGAAGCCGGGCAGCAGCTCTCCGGTCAGCTCTTCCTGCTGCACGAACGCGACCGGATGTGGGGGCTCGGTAAAGAGGCCATCGAGGCCCGGCAGGCGGCGATCGACGCAGGATTGCACGAAGTCCACCCACTCGGCCTTGCCGGTCGCCGCGTAGCCCGCGAACACGCTGCCGGGGCCTGAGGGGCGCGCGTGGGCGCAGTCCGAGGACGCACACCAGAAGCAATGCACCGCGCCGGCCCGCCACAGATCGTCGGCGGGTCGGGCTGCGATGAAGGCGCGCTCGATGTCGGCCATGACGCCCGCCACTCGCGCTGGGGATGCGTCGCGGGGGCGCAGATCGATGCGTAGAGAGTCGGGCAGGGGGGCGTCGGCTTGACGGGCCAGATCACGCAGCGCGGCGACCGCCTGATCCAAGGCGGTGCGCAGGCGCGCGTCAGGGGCAGCGCCGCCGGGACGCGGTTGGGGGGGACGACGCGCCATGCGTACTCAAGCGGCTGCTTTGCGCCGCAGAACGCGCGACGCGATGCCCTTGAGTTGAACGACGTCGAAGACCGGGCCCGCGATGAAGGACAGCGGATCGTCGGCGAAGGCTGGCGCGTTCTTCTCGTACAGGGCGTGGCCCGCGATGTTGAGCACCCAGCCGCCGGCGAACGTGCCCGCCGCCAGCGCCCACGGGGGCGTATAGCTGGGGAAGATGAGCAAGCCTACGGCGCCGCCAACGATCAGCGGGATGCCGATGATGTGCAGGCGCCGGTTCATCGGATCTTTGTGCGTGGCCTCGTAGAATTCGACCGCTTCGCGCCACCGATCGCGCAGGTTGCCGTCAAACTCGGGGTGCGCCTCGCGCCAAGCGTCCTCGATCTCGCTGAGGCCTTTATAGGTCAAGCCCAGCGCGGTCAGCTTGCCGCCCAGCAGCAGCGTGCCCATGCCGCCGACAGTGAAGACGACCCCGCGGGTGCGCGGCGACAGCTTGTCCATGGCCTTGTTGACGAGCGACTTGAGCATGCAAAGACCCCATTTGCGCGGGCGGACGCCACGTGGGCGAGCGGAAGACCGAGGCAGGCTAGCGATCCGGCCGCAGCGACGCAACCCGATGCGCCTCGGCCAGGGTGCTACTGGGCGCCCAGCACCCGAAGGTGTGCGATGAGCGCCGTGACGACCGCGGGCTTCTTGGCCAAGTCGGCGTTGGGCGGCATCTGCGCGCTCAGGCCCACGGCCGCGCCGCCCTGCAGGATGACTCTACGCAGATGCGCGTCATCGACCGAGGCCTGCCACTTCGCATCAACAAAGCTGCGCGGTCGCGGCTGCAGCGTGCCTGCGGCGGGTCCGTTGCCCTGGCCACGGGTGCCATGGCACATGCGGCATCGACGATCGTAGAGCTTGATGGCGCGGGCCATGGGGCTGCCGGCGACCGGGGCGATGGTGACGGGGCTGGCCTTGGCGGCGGTGGCCTTGGCCGACGCGCCATTGGCCGACGCGCCATTGGCCGACGCGCCACTGGGCGACGCGCCACCAGGCGACTCACCGCAACCCGTGAAGCCGAGCATCGCGATGACTGTGCCGCTCAACACCGCACGCAGCGTCAATGCGCGACGACCTTCATGTCGGCGTCGTGGGCGACGTCGTGGCGCACCAAGCGCATCGACTTGCCATCGGGCCACTGCCCACGCTCGACCACCATGATCTCGGTCCGGCGTGCGCCAAACGCGTCGGCGAGCACGGCGTGCGCGGCCTCGGGATCACAGGCCCCGCAGGTGAAGAAGTCGACGGCGGCGTAGCCCGCTTCAGGCCAGGTGTGCACCGAGATGTGCGACTCGGCGAGCACCAAAACGCCGGTCACGCCCTGGGGCGCGTAGCGATGAAAGATGGCCTGGAGGACCGTGGCGCCGGCGGCCTTGGCTGCGTCACGCATGGCGGTTGCGATCGCCGACTCATCGTCGAGCGCGCCCGTTGGGCAGCCATGGTATTCGGCGAGGACGTGTCGGCCACCAGTGTCCATCAAGCCTCCTGCAAAGATCGTCAGCGGGGTCTGGGTCGGAGCACTCTGCCCGCCAGCGTGGCATTTGCCAACTGATTTGCCTGGGCGACCGAGTTTGCTATCAAGCTGCGGTGTGTCAGCCATCATGGAGAGAGCATGCGCCGGATTGGGATTGTGGCGGGGTTGGGGTTGGTCGCTGTGTTGGCTTGGTGGCTCTGGCCGCGCGATGAATCGCTGGCCACCGCGCTGCCCGCGAGCACTGTCAGCGTGGTGGTCATGGAGAAGCCGAGCGCCGTCGCGCAGCGTATAGACGGGGTCAGCGGACCGCTGGGCGATCAGCTCGGCGCCATCAAGGGCTGGTTCGTCAAAGGCACGCGTGAAACGACGCTGGGCTTCGACCCGAC
>JBNMOZ010000714.1:0-3220 GCA_051276005.1 Bradymonadia bacterium
GCGGTCAGTTGGGTCTGCGCCTCGGCTGGCGTCGCTGCGATCGGCGGCTCGGCGATCTTCGCGTCGATGCGGGCGCGCTCTGCGCTGCCGGCGGCGGCCGCGTTGCGCAAAGTCATCAAGTGCGCCATCTGCGCTGCCCAGCCCGTCGGCAGGCCCGTGAGCGTCGTCACGATGCTCGCGCGACCGGTCGCCCCGAGCACGCGTACGATCTCGAAGGTCGTCGTGTCGGCGAGCAGCCAGCTCATGAAGTCAGCGCTGCCCTCCGCTGCGGCGCTCAGCGCGTTGCTCTCTTGCCGGAACATCGACAGCGGACCGCCCGTCGCCTTCGTCTTCAGGAAGGCCATCAGCGTCGCGTCGGCGCAGACGCCTGGCATCTCAGCAGCACTGGTGGTGCGCACCATCGACTGCACGTTGGCCGTCGACGCACCGCCAGCCCGCCGCAGCAGGTTGAGCCGGAAGACCGCGTGGTTGGCGGCACGGTCGCCGCGCATGGCCGTCGCCGCGCATGGTCGTCAACGCCTGAAACATCTGGTTGCCGTTGAAACGGGCCACCAGCGTGGTGACGCGCGCGGCGCTGTGTAGGAAGTTGATGTGTGTGTTGGGGTGTTCGCGGCTGATCGTGGTCTGAATGTCGGTGATCGTCTTGGTCGCATCATCGATGGCGTCTTCGATGGTCTGCGCGCTGAGCATCGCCGGCGCTGATGGCGCTCGCCGCACCTGAAAGGACTGACCGGCCGCGACCGCTGGCGCGCCGGCTCGCGCTTCGACCTCGGCGGCGTCGGCGCTGCGGCTGGACACATCGCTGCTCGCCATCGGCGCAGCCGTGCCTGCCTGCTGGCTCTGCACAGGGTGGATCACCTCATGCGCCAGCGTCTCGCGCCCGGCAGCGCTGCTCGCGTCGAGGTTCGCGGCCGGTCCGTAGCTGTTCTGCCCGACCGCAACGGCATTTGCGCCGTGCTTCGCTGCCATTTGTACGCCCGCGCTGTCGGTGTGCACCGGCACATCGCCCAAATCGGCCGACAACGCGGCCTCAAATCGTGGCCGCACGGCGCTGCACAGGGGCCGCTCGCTGGACAACGCGCCTGTCCGACGGCGGCGGCGCCGCCCACCGTGCCGACGCCTGCGGTCGGCGACGCTCCGGCGACCTTCGGTGCGTCTGCCTTGCTCTGTGGCTCCTTCATGGCGCCCCTCGATCCTGCTCAACGGCACGGTGACAGGCCTACGCGCGACTCGCTGCTTCCAGACGTGAACGATTGACACACGCCGGTGACTTCGTGCTCAGATCGAACCATGCAACGTCTTGAACTCTTCTCAACGCCTCTACTCGTGCACCCGCGAATCGTGGACGCCGCGCTCGCGCAGCGCCTCACCACCCGCTTCATCGCCGAATCGGAGAACACCCCCGGCGTGCAGCGCGGCAATATGGCCAGTTGGCACTCGACGCCTGATTTGAGCACCCGCCAAGACCCTGATGTACGCGCCATGATGGAGGCGATCTGGACCGGCGTGCGCACATCGATCGATGCGCTCGGGGTGAGCCGTGGCACGGGCGTCGGCAAATCGTTTCGGTTTGGGCTTCAAGCCTGAGTCATGGTCATGCGCGCGGGCGACTGTGTGATGCCCCATCACCACGCAGCCTCGCCGCTGTCGGGCGTGTTCTATCTCGACGCAGGCGATCCAGCGAGCGAAGAGCACCCCAAATCGGGTCGACTGACCTTCATCGATCCGCGCAACGGTGTCGCGCCGGCCGAGGGCCTCGAACTGTTCCCATCTCTCTTTGAGGTGCGACCGCGGACGGCCAGTTTGGCGGTCTTTCCCGGGTTCGTGCAGCACTTCGTGCATACCTACCAGGGGCAGCGGCCACGGGTGAGCGTGTCATTCAACGTGCGGCTTGAGCCGATCCTGACGGCGGATCCACCCGCGGGCTCAGCCGCCTAATTGAGCGACCATGTCCCGTCGATCGGGCCGTAGCTCAGCGCGTAGCGCCCAAGCACGGGCACGTCGAAGAACACGCTGCCGCTCACGTTGTAGGGAATGTCGAACGACGGCGAGCGACCGCCGAGCAGGTCGCTCGTGCTGCCGACGGCCACTGTCTCGAGGATGCCGAGCATGGCGGTCAGACCCAGATCGAAGCGCACACGCGCCTCGATCGCGCCCGGCGTGCCGTCATCGGAGATGCCCGGGATGTAGCGGAACTTCAGGTTGTCGTCGAGGGTGCCCGTCGCGGCTTGCACCCCGATGCGAATCAAGTCGTCGACCGTGGGGATGAAGTCTTCGAGCGAAGACACCTCTTTGTCGGGCGCGCTGCAGGCGTCGACGCCGGCTTGCGCGCAGTCCTCAGCCTCGGGATCGCAGAACGAGACGCAAACCGCGCCCAGTTGAGCGGCGTCGCGGCCCTCGAAGACGTCGAGCGCCAACAGGATCTCGACGAGCGGGATCGGGAAGTCGTTGCTGTTGCCCAGGTCGAAGACCAGCTCGAAAGAGAAGACGAGGTCGGCACGCGCGGGCGAGCGGCCGAAGGCGGCGACGCAAGCGCCGTCGGTGAGGATGTTGCCGCCGACCAGATCGCTGCAGAAGTAGGCCGCGAGCTGCTGATTTCTGGGCTGCGCGGTCAAATTCATGGTCTGCAAGGCCGCGGTTGGCGGCTCGGGGGTTGAGAACCCGCTGCCGTCGCCGCCGAGCAACGGGCACCCGGGCAAGAGCATCACGAAAGCAGCCGCACCGGCGAGGCGGACGGCGCTGGAGGTAAACAGACTGGTCATTGGCGGACTCCATCAGAGTGGCGGCGAGACGCGCCGACCTGCATCTTATTTCAATTGGCCTTTAATCGCCGAACCCCGGGCGGTTGACACCGGGTATTTGAGCGCGAGACGCGTCAGCTTCGAGCCCGCCGCGGCGAGGGGGTCGATCCCCGAGACCGCGCAGAAGTTGAGCAAGCTGATGAGCACATCGGCCACCTCATCGGCGACCGCCTGCGGGTCGGGCGGCTCGGTGCCTGGCGGCAGACTCTCCCCGGGCAGTGGCGGCTGCTCGCGCGTCCACATGAACAGCTCAAGCAGCTCCGACGCCTCAACGCTCAGGCAGGTGGCCAGGTTCTTGGGCGTGTGAAACTGGCGCCAATCGCGCGCTTCAGAGAACTCGATGACGCGGGCGGTCAGGGCTTCAAAGGCATGCATGCGCGCAGCATACGACACCGCCCCCGACGGCTACATCCCGATTT
>JBNMOZ010000715.1:0-3205 GCA_051276005.1 Bradymonadia bacterium
GCCTGTTCCTGGGCGTCTGATTCTGCGTCTGATTCTGCGTCTGATTCTGCGCTGGGCCGCCAAGTCGGCGTATTTCAGCGCCCCACCAGCGCCAAATGGCCGCCCAACGCATACCGCACCACAGCTTGATCTTCGGCGATGACCAGGTCGCCGTTGGGCCAGACATGCATCCATCCCGGCATCAACTCACCGCAGTCGATCACCTGAATCAGCCGGCCCGCGCTGGGATCGACCACCCGAATCGCCACGCCGGGCACCAGCATGATCCCGCGGCGGCCGATGGGCGGTGCGTTCGCGGTGAGGCTCTGGTCGACATCGTCCGGCGGCAGACCCCACCGCACTGTTCCATCCCGGATGTCGACCGCGGAGACCTCGCCCTCGGTCGACTTCAGGCACAGCAGATCACCGACCTTATGCAGCTGGCAGCCCGCCCCCAGCGCGATTCGCGCGTGCCGCCATCGCAACGCACCATCGGCCAACGCCCGCGCCTCGAGCACGAACCGATCGCCATCGCGCAGCAGCACGACCACGCTGCCGTCGCCTGCGCAGGGCGGATGGGCCAGCGCCCCGTCACAGCGCACGCGCCACAGCAGACGTCCGTCGACGGGATCGTGCAGCGCCAGCGCGCCGCGCCCGGTGGGCTCGACGGTCGACGCGACCAGCAGCCCTTCGGGTTCAATGCGAATGCCGCCGTCGGGCTCGCCCAATACCGGTCGCACGAACTGTTGGGCGCCATCGGCCACTCGAATGCCGTGCACGTGCCCATCCTCAGCGACGCACCAAGCCAAGGGTCCGTGCGCGCAGACCCCGAGGATCTGGCCGTACCAGGCGTCGAAACGCCAGCGCCGCTCGCCCCCTGTCGAGAGCCCGAACAGGGTCACGTCGGTCTGCGCGATCCAGCCCACAGGCGTCTGCAACACAGCCAGCACGGGGGCCTCATCCTCGACCTCACAGCGCCAGCGGATCGTCCCCGACTCATCGTCGAACGCCGTCAGCCGCCCCAGCGCGTCGACCGCGACGCCGGCCGCAAAACGGGTCAACGGCCGCAGCCCGGGTTGCTCCCAGCACACCGCGCCCGATTCGGGCGACAACGCCGTGAGGCCCGACCCGTCGTAGACCAGAAGTCCACCGCCCCCGTCGCTCACCTGCAGCAGCCCGGGCGCCTCGCGTCGCCAGGCTCGGCGGTAGTGCAGATGATGCAGCCCCGAGACCGGCAGCGGCGCGTCGTGTGCCTCGGCATCGGCGACGGGCGCCCGCCATTCGGGCGGGGCAGGCGCGGCAAGCGGCAAGGGCGCATCCAAGGCTCGGGCCCAGCGCAGCAGGCGAATGAGCGTCTCGGTGTGCTCGACGAACGCCGTCGACATTCGCCGAACGGCCTGCCACGCCGCGTCTGCCAGCTCGACGCGGCCCACGGCATGCGGCGCACACAGGGGCTGTTGGGCACCGTCGAGCAGCGTCAACGCCAGCCCGTCGAACCCCCGAACCAGCCCGAACGCGCGCGCGCCGGCCGCGTCGACAGGGATCAGCCGCTGCCCGAGGGGCCAGTCTCGGGTCGCGATGGCGTCGCGCACCAGCTGAACAAGCGCCGCTGCGGCGGGCGCCGGCGGGCAGCCTTCGATCTGCAGCCGCGCTTTGCCCAAACACACCGTCAGCCGTCCGACGCCGTCATGCGCGAACGCGAGGCGGATCGCGTCGTCAAAGATCTCTTCGGGCTCGGGCATCTCGTCCGCGACCGCCGGACGGCCCTCGGGCAGCTGCTGGCTCGCCAGCGCGGTCGCGGCCACGGCGAGCGATTCGATCAGCGCCGTGGCCGCGAGCGCGGGCGCGTCGTCTTTGAGACGATCAATAAACGCGCGCGTTGTCTGCACGACCGAGTCGATGAACGACGCGGCGGGCACCAACTGCCCGTCGAGCACCGGCGCGCCATGCCCTGCCGTCAGCGTCACCTGCAGGGCCGGCGTCGTCAGCCGCATGCTCAGGTGGCATCGCGCCGTCAGCGGCACGACCACGCGCCCGCTGACCCGCGTGATGACCGCGGTCAGCCCCCGACACAACTCTAAAAGGCGCGGCGCGACAGGCAGCATCGGCAAATGCGGGATCACGCCATCGTCGCCCAAGCGCAGGCGAAACCGCGCCATGAGCGCGCGCACTTCGACGTCGGGCGCGGCGGTCACAGGGCGCGCCGACCACCCCGACGCGAGGCTAATTTGCAGGAGGTCCATCTCGACGACAGTCCCATATTCGGTAGATGAATCGGGCGGTTGTGATCCGGCTTCCGCTTCTCTACCATGCGCGCGATCCCCGCTACCCGAGAAGAGGCACCATGATCGAAGTCGCTCTCCGCATCCTCGCCGACGCTGGCCGCGCGTTGAGCGCTCGTAAGATCCTGCAGACCGGCGAGCGCGAGGCGCTCTTCGACGAGGTCCCCTCGTTGACCGACCTCAAAGAGGCGCTCAAGGCTGAAGCAGAGGACAGCGACGAGCTGCGTCAGGTGCGACGCGGGGTGTATGCGATCGATGATGGGACGCCAGCGACCAAGCCGGCGCCGAAGCCAGCGCCCAAGGCGCAGCCCGAGCCAGACGACGGTGAAGACGGCGACGACAAGCCCCGCCGTCGACGACGCCAGAAGACCAGCGACTTGGTGGGCGATGCCCCCGCGACTGCGCTGAGCGTCGAAGAAGCCGTCGCCGACGCCGAAGCCAGCGAAGACGCCGCGACGCTGCGCGCGAACATCTGGAAGAAGATGCGCACCCGAGTCGCTCAGGTTGCCGGCGTGCCGCTGGCAGATAAGCCGGCGAGCCAGAAGGCTACGCCCCGTCCCAAGGGGCTGCGCGGCGTGATCGCGCAGAAGCTCAGGGCGAAGCTCGCGGCCGAGGCAGCCGCCTGGACGCCACCGCCGGCCCGGGCACCGATCAAACTGCTGAAGCCGGCCGATCGCCTGGTCAATGACGACGCGAAGGCCGACCTCAAGGCGCGCCTTGCCGCCCGTTGGAAGGCCAACCCCCTTGAGGCCATCGAGATCGTCCTCACGCCGAAGAAGGCCAAGAAGGCTGAGAAGAAGAGCGAAAAGAAGGCTGAGAAGGCCGAAAAGGCCGTGAAGAAGAGCGAAAAGAAGGCTGAGAAGGCTGAAAAGAAGAGCGAGAGGGCCGCCGAGGCCCGCGCCTCTGTGGCGCCCGTCGCCAAGGCCCCCGTCTCAGTGGCGCCC
>JBNMOZ010000716.1:0-3188 GCA_051276005.1 Bradymonadia bacterium
TCTTCGAGGCGGCCGCAGCGGCGAGAGTCGCTGTTGAGGCTCAGGTACAAGGTGCGGTTCTCGACGTCCGGGCAGCCGATGACCAGGACCCCGAAGACCTCCATCATGATGCGTGTCACGATCTCGCGCAGGCTGCTGCGCAGCATCAGGTCGGTGAAGCCGCCGCCCGCGACGATGGGGCTGGCGGTGGTGATCTCGGGCTCGACGGCTGCGGCGATGACCGAGTGAAATCCGCCCAGGCTGGTGCCCGCGACGCCCATCGCCACGTCCGGACCGCCCAAGTCGAGGACGCCGTCGGCGTTGAAGTCGCCCGCGAGCAGGTTGGGCATGTAGACGCTGTCGTCGAGGTCGCGCGGGTTCGCGATGGCGGCGGGCATGTTGTTCGGATCGAAGCCGCGCACCTGCTTGACGATCTGCATCAGGTCGACGGTGTCTTGCCAGAAGCTGCTGCATTGCCGGAACGGATCGGCGCTGAAGAAGCTCTCGGCCGTGGCCAACTCGCCGTCGCCGTCGATGTCTTCGTTGCGGCCGAAAACCGCGATCTCGGCCCACAGGCCGATGCCGTCCAGCGCGCGCGCGAAGTCGTTGATGCCCTCGGGGTTGGGCGTGCCGTCGGGGTTGGTCACCTTGTAGGCCGCGAACTCCTCGACGCGATCGGGCACCAGCAGGTTGCCAATAATCCGCGGGAAGCTCGCCAGCAACGGGCCAATCTCTTCGATGTTCTCGTTGATCAGCTTGACGATGTTGGGCACCAGCGGCCCGTGGCCGACCGCGTCAAACGACATGGTCGCCCAGCCCTGCTTGGCCATCGCCTCGGCCATCACCAAGGCCTCCATGCGCGTCGACCCCGTGCCGTGGAAGTAGAAGAGCACCGGGAACGGCGCCTTATAGCGGTCGGTCTGCTTGGGCACCGTGATCATGAGCGGCACGATCTGCGGCTCGGCCTCGCCGGCGCCCGAGACCGGATCGATGTCGATGATGCGGTCGGTGTTGCCGCGCAGGTTTGGCGTCTCGATGCTGCCGAAGACCACGTAGTCGAGGGCCTGAATATCGAGGTCGAACTGCACCTCATCCGAGAACAGGCCAACCAGGTTGAGCAGCCGCGCGAAGAACTCCGCCTGCAAAATATAGGGCGTGTCGGTGGGGTCGTCGGGCGTGTCGGTGTCTTCGGCGTCATGAGAGACGCCCGAGTGATGCACCCGCAGCAAGCCGGGCCGCGCGACGTCGCCCAGCCACTTCAACGGCCCCTCGCCATACAGCCCGTCGCGCATCGTGAGCAGCGGCCCGAGCATATCGGCGGTCGTATACGTCCAGCCGTACGCCAGCTTGTGCAAAGGCAGATCGGCGCTCTGGGCGGCGGCGCGCACCAGCGGGGTCTGCGCGGCGTGGGCCTTGAAATCGAAGGGCGCCCGGATCGACCCGAAGGTGCCGTCGGTGGCCTCACCTTGAATGTCGCGAGTGAGCAGCACGGCGTGCCGCGCCTTCTGCGCGAGGGGCACGATGGGCCGGATGATCAGCGTGTTGGTGGCGTGCTCGTAATAGGTGACGCGGGTGCCGTCTTCGCCGGTGTTGTCTTCGCCAAACAGGAAGTCGCCCAGCCCGACGTTGGGGTCCTGCCCGTACAGCTCGTCGATGTCGGCGTTGATCGGGAAGAAGCCCTTGCCCAAGTCGAGCGGCACGCGCTCGCCCTCGCGCGGGTGCCCCGGCTCGATGTTGATGAGGATCACCGAGTCGTCGGTCACCGTCGACAGATCGATCGGGCCCTCGAACGACACCGTGATGGGGGCGTATGGCCCAAAGCCGTCGAGCCGATTGACCCGCTCACGCAGGTGCGTGCGGTGATCGCTGGCCTGATCGAGGGCGACGTTCCAGCCGACGCCCGACGCAGTCTCATCGGTGATGCGCAGGCTCAGATCGTTGGGGAACGGCACATCGGGGATGGGCTGGATGAGCGGATTGAACATGATCGCCGGCCCGTGCGGCCCCGGCTCGACCGTCATG
The DNA here is from genome assembly GCA_051276005.1 of Bradymonadia bacterium. Taxonomy (GTDB): domain Bacteria; phylum Myxococcota_A; class Bradymonadia; order UBA7976; family UBA1532; genus JBNMOZ01. The sequence goes on from JBNMOZ010000716.1 coordinate 2,002, forward strand.
CCCAGCGCGCCGGGATCTTCGCCGCCGTCGACGCAGGCACAGAGAAGAAGGACCGCACTCAATATCGTTCGCCGCATTACCATCGTCCCTCGATCAGAAGCTGTCCACCGACGATACTGTCGGCCTCGCTGTCACCCAAATCTGATTCAGGCTGGGCAAACACGTCGCCCACCCTCGCCCAGGCCACCTGCGCGCGGGCGCGCAGCTTGCCCTCGAACGCCGAGTAGTCGATCCCGAAGTCGACCTCATGCCCGTAGCTCTCCGCGTCCTTCGCGCCCCGCGGGCCCACCGCGCCGCCCCCCGCCAGCCCCGATTGGAACGCGTCGGCATACGGCTCGTCGGTCTGCGCGAGCACGTAGCCGGCGTGCAGCGTCAGCGCCTGGACGACCGACACGCTCACGCGCGGGTTGAGGTAGCGCGCGTTGGTGATCGCGCCGCCGGTGGCCAGGTTGTCGTAGCCGCGGCTCGGGCGCGCCCGCAGGCGAGAGTCACCGGCGTTGAACGCCGTCTGGGCCGAAATTTGCCGCGTCGCAGGGCCAAAGAGCAGCAGCCCGACGCGGTAGTCGCGATCGAAGGTGAAGCCGTGCAGCTCGGCGTCGAAGGGGTTCGCGTCGCCGCTCGCCAGGCCGGCCTCGACCAGCGCGACCCAGCGGTTGGTCTGCGCGCCGACCCGCAGCGCGCCGCCCGCCGAGAGGATGCTGAGCGTTTCGAGCCGCGCGGCGCTGCCCACAAAGTCGGTCTCGCCCATGTAGCCGGCGCCCTCGGCCCGCGCGAAGAGGGTCGTGCCCTCGATCTCGTGGTCGATCTGCGCGCTGACGAGCACGATCGTGACCGCCGTCTCGCCGCCTTCACCATGGGTCTGACGCCGATGCGCGGCGCCGGCGCCGACCTTGTAGCCCGCAGGGTTCGCGAAGATGCCGCCCAGAACTTGCCAGGCCCGATCGCCCTCGCTCCAGCGCGCTTGATCGTCATCGATGATCGCGTCGGCGGCGAGCGCCAGCGCCAACGGCGCGCGGGTGGGCTTGCCGGGCACGACGACCAGGCCCTGCGGCATGCCGACCACCGACACGCGCATGACGCGATCGCCCTGGCGCGCATAGCCAAAGGGGCTCTCCCGCGTCAGCCCGACGGGCGCGTCTTCGCCGCCGTTGGCCAAGATGCCCATGCCGAAGTGACTGCGCACCAGA
>JBNMOZ010000717.1:0-3186 GCA_051276005.1 Bradymonadia bacterium
ATCGCGATCAACGCGACAGATTGAGGCTGGCGAGCTGCGTGGCGGCGAGGGAGAAGTGCGCCAGCGGATCGGGGGGCGGGTGGTGGGATTGGGCGCTTCGGACGGGCTTGTGATGAATGAGAGGATGGGCGGCAGTGGTCGCCGTCGATAGGGGCGAGATTTCGTCGCCGAAGACGTCGTCGACGGCGAGCCTGGCGCGCTGAACCTGTCCTTGAATCAGGAGGGTGGTTCTGTCCTTGGTTCTGTCCTTGGACCGGGTGGCCACTTCTGGCCGCATCCTATTGACATGGTCAGCCTGCTGCTCATGGTCACAGTCTCGCTGCAGAGGCTACTCGGGCTTTGCCGTTGTGATGAATTCGATTCGATGGAAGGGAATGATGCACGGCTTAGGGTTCAGCTTGAACTTGGATTTCACAGGCATCCTTTTGGCACTCGCTGCCATCATCTTAGTAATTGTCGTATTCATCGTCTCTCTTGCCCTGTCCGGGTCCCGGCATTCGATTCCCAGAAGGATGGGTGCCAGACGAGAGGCGCGTCGGGTTCAGCATGTCGTTGCGCAGGAGATCGCCGAAGAGGCAGCCCAAAAGGCCGCTTCAGTCGAGCATCTTCAGGGTGTCCTCTCTACGGTGTCTGATTCAGCTCAGGGAGGTTTGAGCCCAACCTTGGGGGCCAAGACACCCGAGGAAGACCAAGAGAGTTGACCAGGGCCAGATTGCTCAGAAAATTGGCGCGTGCGCTTGCAGGCTCACCGAGCTGCATCTCGGTCAGCACCAAGGCCCTGGGTGTCTCAGGCTCGGCCGTATTCGAAGACGGGGCCGCAATGGTGCCTGCAACAGGCGAGGTGCGATGAGTACCCGGTTCCAGCAACCACACGATAGGTAATGTCGGCTCTCACTCAAGGTGCAAAATTCGGCTGTCACCGCCACGATTGGCGCTCCGGAGTACCCGGTTCCAGCAACCACACGATAGGTAATGTCGGCGGCTGACGCCCTGAGTGGCCGCTCCGCGTCGACGGGTCGCTGTGAGATGGCCTACGCTCAGCGCAGGCGGCACCGGCCCGCGCGAGGCGCGCGCAGGTTGGATGACGCGCGTCATGCGACGAGAGGGGGACAAATGCGTCGATGGATCTGGCTGTGGATGGCGTTCCTGGTTGGCGGACCGGGCTGCGACGATGGCGACAATGGCGGGGCCAACCTCGGCGATGACGCTGTCGTCGGGCAGACCGACGCGGGCGCCACGGACGCAGCCGCGGTGGACGCGGGCGACGAGACCGATGCCGCGCCTGACGCGATCGTCCCCACGCCGGACAGCGCGGTGGTGGACGCGGGCGTGCTCACCGACGCGGCGCTCGTCGACGCCGCGCCTGATGGCGGTGGCGATGAGGCGCCTTGGATCGGCGAGGCCCTGGCCGACTGCCGGACCACGGGCGGCGCCGGATCGACCGGCGCGGGCAACGCGCTCAGTCGAGTCGACGTCGACCTGGCGGTCTTCCCGGACGCCGTCTGCAACGACGGCACGGGCGCGGTCTTCTATGTGCGCCGCGCGACGACGCGGGAGGCCGCAGGCAAGTGGGTGATCCAGCTTCAGGGCGGCGGCTCTTGCGCGTCGGGCTCCGCCTGCGCGGGCCGCTACTGCAAGGAGGGCACGAACTTCGCGGCCGATAAGATGAGCTCAGCCTACGCGCCCGAGCGTGGCACCAACGCGCGCGGCATCCTCGCCAGCCGCCCCGAGAACCCCTTCGACGGCTGGAACCACGTCTTCGTGCACTACTGCAGTTCAGATATGTGGGCGGGCCGTCAGCAGGCGGTTGACGTCGACGCAACCCACCCCACCAGCGGCGATCCAGTGCGCTACCGCGCGGCTTTCCAAGGCAGCGCCATCGTCGACGCCGTCATCGACACCCTGCGGCGCGACGGCGTGGGCCCCGTCTCACAGCGCGGCCCCGACGGTGCGTTGGAGCTGCCCGATCTCGACGCGGCCGACGAGGTCGTGCTCGCCGGCGCCTCGGCCGGCGGCGCGGGGGTCACCTTCAACCTCGATCGCGTCGCGACCGGGCTGCGCGCCGCCAACGACGCCTGCGACGGCGACGACTGCGCGCTCCGGGTCTGGGGGCTGATCGATTCCATCTATGGCGTGAGCATCACGCGGCTGGACCTGACGTCTTCGACGCTCTGCACCGAGTTGAACATCTGCGCCGCTGACGACTTCTTGCAGGCTGACTACGCCGCCAAGTCGGCGCTCTGGAGCCCGAGCCTGGACGACACATGCGAGGCGTGGCACGCCACGAACCAGCCCGGTGACGCCTTTCGCTGTGTCTCCAACAGCTATGTCATCGAGAACCATGTCACGACGCCCTTTGTGTTGCGCATGGGCCTCACCGACAGCCTCATTGGCGAAAACATGGCCTCGCGCGGGTTCACCGTCCCCGAGCGGGGCGACGCCGAGTTGACGCTTGAGCTCTTCGCCGAGTTGGTCGCCGAGCGGATGCGCACGCTGCCCGATATTGGCGTGACCGCCAACGAGGCCGCAGCCGTGGAAGCGGCGCCGGGGGTCTATGGCCCACGCTGCCCCAAGCACGAGACCATCAGCAGCGACGCCGATACATACGACGTCCGCATCGACGTCGACGGGCGTGCCATCTCGTTCCCGATGCTGCTGACGTCTTCGCGCGCCGGCGGCCCGAGCGTCGCGGTCACCGTCGACGGCGAGCGCAGCGTGTGTCCCTGATCGAGCCGCCACGGGTCGTGCGCTGAGTGGTCCGGGCGTGGCGAAGCCGGGTCCGATGACGCACACTGCTGCCATGCCAGACACAACCCCCACGCCCACCGGCCCCCGGCGCACCGCCTTCGTGCAAGCCAACCTGTTTGGCGGCCGCGGCGAAGTGCAGATTCATGACCTGCTCTCAGGCGCCGCGGTGCCGCCGTTCTCGGCGGCGCTCTGGTGCGCGCTCGAGGCGGGCGGCTCGGTGGGGGCGCATCGCCAGCAGCACGATCCGGAGATCCTGATCGGCCTGGGCGGGTCGGGGCGCGCGTTTGTCGACGACGTGCCGCACGCGCTCAACGAGGGTGATCTGGTGTACTTACCGCTGGGCAGCCTGCTGCGTTTGGAGAACAGCGCGGACGCGCCCCTGCAATACCTGATCATCAAGGCGAAGAGCGCTTGACCTGATCCAACGCGCATGCGCGT
>JBNMOZ010000718.1:0-3186 GCA_051276005.1 Bradymonadia bacterium
CTGGGGGCGGGGGGCGCCGTCGCCGCCCCCGGCATGCAGACGCTGCCCGAGGGCATCCATCGGCATGTGCTCAACGTCGCCGAGGAAGACTCCATCACCACCTTCGTCGACTGGGCGGCCGCGCAGATGGGCGGCGTGACCGGGTTGATCAACAACGCCGGCATCATCCGCGATGGCCTGCTGGTGCGGCGCGATCGCAAGACGGGTGAGGTCAAAGCACAATCGACGGCCGAGCTCGACGCGGTGCTCAGCGTCAACCTGCGTGGCGCGACTCTGATGGTGCGCGAGGTCGCCCGCCACATGATCACCCAGGACACGCCCGGCGTCATCGTGAACATGTCGTCGATCTCACGCCACGGCAACCGTGGGCAGACGGCGTATGTCGCGGCAAAGGCGGCGATGGCGGCCAATACTGTGACCTGGGGCCGAGAGTTCGCGCGCTACGGCATTCGCGTGGGCGCCATCGCACCAGGTCTGATCCGCACGCCGATGACCGAGGGGATGAACCAGAAGGCGCTCGACGCCATCCAGGCTCGGATCCCGCTGCGCAAGATGGGTGAGCCGGTCGACATTTGGCGCGCGGTGCAGTTCATCATCGAGTGTGACTACTTCACCACCCGCACGATGGATGTCGACGGCGGCTACAGCTTCTGACGACGATCTGCGGCGCGTCCGGGCTCAGCCTTCGAGCTTGTCGACGATCAGCGCGATGAACTCGTCAGCGCGCAGGTCGCGATACCCGTACTCGTCCTCAAACCACGCCACCAGCGCGTCGGTCGCGCCCTCTTTGGCGAGCTTCGCCGACTTGGGATAGCGCGTCAGCAGATCGGTCAGCCGCCCGAGCACGCCGTCGGCCGCCGGGTGATGCGCCGGGTACCAGGCGCGAATCCAACTGAAGATGAAGTAGACCAGCGTCGGATCGGCCTCGCTGACCAGATACCAGATGTTCGGCGTGTCGAGGGTGCCGTCTTCAATCGCGCCCAGCAGGCGGCGCGCGGTGCGCTTCTCATGATCGAAGGCCATGGGGTGCTCCAAGCAGGACGTAGAGCGGGGACGGTACGCGGTTTCAGGTGATGGCGGCAGACGAATCGACCCCGGCCGCTGAGTTGATCACCCGATCTCGCGCTCGACGAAGAACGCCGACAGCTGCGGCCACAGGTGCGTCGCGGCGCCCCGACTCACCACCGCGCCGACATGCCCGCCGCGCGCATGCAGGTGGGTCTTGTCGGTCGAGCCAGCCAAGTCATACAGCGGCTCGGCGCTCGCCCGCGGCACGATGCCGTCATGCTCGAAAGTGACCACCAACAACGGGCATTTGAGATCCTCAAGCCGCGCGGGCTCGCCGCCCAACCACATCTCACCGCGATACAGGGCGTCGTGGGTGTACAGATCGGTGATGAGTTGCCGAAAGAACTCGGCGGGCAGATCGACGTTGTCGTTGCTCCAACGCTCGACCGCGCGCAAGCCATCCACGAAGGCGTCTTGCCAGCAGCGATCGATGAAGCCGACCGTCTTGCTCAAGCTCATCGTGGGCTGCATGGCATGAAAGGCGAACTGCAGCAGGGATGACGGGACGTTGCCCAGCCTCGCGAGCACCTCGGGGTCGAACGCGGGGCTCGCGGCCCAGGTCTCGAGCACGGCGGAGTCGTCGCGGGTTGCGCAGAAGTGCACCGGCGCCGCCAGGGCGAGGAACGACGCGATGCGGCTGTCATGCTGCGCGGCGTGCAGCGCGACGAGCGTGCCACCCATGCAGTATCCCAACACATGCGTCTTCAATACACCCGCGGCCCGACAGGTGCGTTCGAGGGCGCGGCCCAGGTAGCGCAACACGATGTCTTCAAAGGTCAAGTATCGGTCTTCGGCGCCCGGTGTGCCCCAGTCGATGATGAACACATCGTGGCCCTGCGATAACAGCCACTCTACGAAGCTCTTGCCCGGCGACAGGTCGAGCACGTAGTGCCGGTTGATGAGGCTGGGCACCATCAGGACCGGGGTCGTGTATGAACGCGGGCCGACGCCTCGATAGCGCAGCAGCCGCCACTTGTTCTCGCTGTGAATGACGTCGTAGGGCGTCTGCGCGACGGGCACCGGCGCTGCGATGGCGCGCTTGAGGCCGCGCAGACGATCGAAGAGGGTCGCCATATCGCTACTCGCCCTGTCCGTAGAGCGTCTCGAGCGCGGCGCCATAGCGGGCGTAGACGGCCTTACGTTTGACCTTCTGGGTGGGCGTCAGCAGCCCGCCTTCGATGGTGAGCGGCGCGTGAAAGACTTTGAACTTCTTAATGGTCTCGACGCGCATCAGCCCGGCGTTGACGCGCTCGACGCTCGCCTGGATCGCGGCGTCGTCGGCGCCATCGGCGGGCCAGACGCCCGCGACCAGGTACTTGTGACCGTCGCCATAGACGACCACATGCGCGATGGCGGCCTGGTCGGCGAAGGCGCGCTCGATGTTGGCGGGCGCGATGTTCTTGCCGCCGCGCGTGACCAAGATGTCTTTCTTGCGATCGACGATCTGCAAGAAGCCGTCATCGGTGAAGCGGCCGATGTCGCCCGTCTTGAGCCAGCCATCGGCTGTGAAGGCGGCGGCGGTGGCCTGGGGATCGGCGTGATAGCCCTTAAAGATGCTGGGACCGCGCGCGAGGATCTCGCCGTCGTCGGCGAGCCTTATCGCGAGGCTGGGCAACGGCTGGCCGACGGTGTCGAAGCGCATCGCGCCGGGGCGGTTGAGCGTCAGGGTGGGGGAGGCTTCGGTCAGGCCGTAGCCCTCGTAGACCGTGAGACCCTGGGCGTGCAGCCGCTCTTTGACCGCGATCTTCAAGCCCGCGCCGCCCGAGAGGCAGAAGCGCAGTCGACCCCCCGTCGCGGCGTTTAGATCGGGCGCTTGATCCAGCTTCTCCCAGATCGAGGGCACCGACATGAGCACATGCGGCCGAACCTGCGGCAGATCGGCCATGACCGTCGGGGGCGTGCTCAGCCAGGTCGTCCAGCCCAGCGTATTGCCCAGGCAAAGCTCGCCGAAGCCGAAGATGTGGCTCATCGGCAGCCAGAGCAGGTCGACGCCGCCTTCGGTCACGGCCGGCGCGAAGCAGGTCAGCCAGTCGCGGGCGTTGACGCCGACGGCGTGATGGCTGAGAGGCACGCCTTTGGGCGGGCCCGAGGTGCCGCTGGTGAAGAGCATGAGGCCGG
>JBNMOZ010000719.1:0-3183 GCA_051276005.1 Bradymonadia bacterium
GAGGCGAAGTGGCTGCGTCTGGAGGTGCATTCCACCGACGCGGGGCAGGCGGGCGACAGCTTCGGCCGGGTGTCATTCAGCGCGCATCACACGCTGGGCGCAGAGCCCGAGGTCTTGGAAGAACACTCGGTGTTCAGGCGTCTGGAGACTGAGGGCGACCGGTGGGTCTACGTGGGCCATGCGGACGCATAGGCGTCAGCGTTTGGCGTCGGCCAGCTTCTCTGCAATTTGCCCACACAGGTCGCTGCCGGCCGCCTTGCCCGCCACCTTGAGCGCGTTGGCGATGGCCCGCGAGCCGCTGCGCCCATGCGCCTTGATGAACAGCTTGTCGAAGCCCAAGATCGGCGCGCCGCCATACTGCTGCCAGTCGGTGACACGCTTGAGCTTGCTGATGCCGCCGCGCAGCATCCACAGACCCGCGCGCCAGGCGAGCTTGCGCTCATAGGCCGTGCGGGCCATGTCGAGCACGGTCTCGCTGATGCCCTCGATCATCTTGAGCACGATGTTGCCGGTGAACCCGTCGGTCACGACCACGTCGGCCGTGCCCCGCGGCAGGTCGATGCCCTCGACGTTGCCGATGAACTCCAGGTGCGGGTCTTCGGCCAAGCGACGATGCGCTTCGATGATGGCCGGCGTGCCTTTGGTCGGCTCCTCGCCGTTGCTCAAAAGGGCCACCCGCGGGCGGGCGTTCTTCGAGATGCGCGAGGCGTAGGCGCTGCCCATATGGGCGAAGGCGACGAGCGTGTCCGCGTCGGCTCTGATCGTCGCGCCCACGTCGAGCAAGAGGCTGAACGGATCGCCGTTGGGCCCGCGACGGCGCTGGGTGGGTACGACCGCGGCCAGGGCGGTGCGCGGTACGCCGGCCAGCTTGGTAAAGTGTTTCGCGCAGGCCATCACCGAGGCGCCCGTATTGCCCGCGCTCACCAGCGCGTCGGCGTGGCCTTCAGCGACCAGGCGCGCGCCCACCAGGATCGACGCGTCGGGCATGGCCTTGAGCGCCGCGCGCGGATCGTCGCATGCGCCGACCGCCTCGCTGGCGTGATGCACCGAGATGAACGAGGCGTCGTAGCGATTGCGCCGCAGCTCGGCGTGGATCAAGTCGTGATCGCCCACCAGCAGCACGCCGATGCGCTGCTGCAAGGAGACCTCAGCGGCAGCGGCGACCGCGGCAGTGATGCCGTTGTCTCCGCCCATGGCGTCTAGAGCAACCGTCGTCATATGTCATTGGTATCACCGCGATGGGCGGACGAACACCCGCACGTCATGGGCGGGGATGGAAACCTCGACGGTCGCTTCGATTTGTGAATCGAAGAGGTCGCGGGTGCCGATCCAGTCCGATTCGAGAGCCACGGTTCGCGGCGCGTCGGTGAAGTTGAAGAGGACGCGCGCGGTGTCGCTGTCCCAGGTCGAGGGGGGCCATTCGTTCACGGCGAGGCGGGGCGCGGCGAGGAAGGCATCCGGTCGTTGTCGAACCGCCAGCATCCAGCCCCATGCGTCGAGGGGGACCATCGACGGCGCGTCGGCGATCAGCATTGGACCCCCGCCGAGGGCGGTGAGGACGATGCGCTGTCGGGCCTCGCCAGATGGGCCGGTGAGCGTGAGGGGCAGGGGGCTGACCCCGCTGAGATCCAGGTGAGCCATCAGCGTACGGGCGCCATCGACGGGCGCGACTTGCGGCGCGTCGACCGGGGCATCCAGAGCGCGCAAGATGCTCTGACAGGCGGGGCTGCGCGGAAACGGACCGTTGAGCGCCTGCTGCAGGCAGTCGGCGCCCGGCGCGCCCAAAATGCGATCAACGCTGGTATTGCGGGACTCTTCGAAGGCGCGAATGGGGTGCAAGTCAACGAGGTCGACAAACGCATCGGTGGCCAACCAGAGGTCATCGACGCCCTGTGCCTCAAGCGCCGTCGCAGCGTTGATCACCCGAACCCGCGCCGCCGGAATCAGCGGGTTGAGGCGGGCGCACACGGCGTCACCAGGCAACCGCTCGCGCGCAGTCTCCTCAAACACCGGCGCATCGGGGCACACCAAGGTTGCGGGCCAAAACAGTCCAAGGTGGGCGCCATCAGTCGCGGTGCGAAGCGCCGGCTCGATCCGCCAATCGCCGAGGGCAGGGGCCCAAAGGCCGTCGACGAGGATCCATGGTTCTTCGCCGACACTCAGTAAGACCTGACGTTCGGCAGCGATGGCCTCGGTGTCGACGACTGCGCCGTGAGCAGCGCCAGTGCGCCAGCCCCAGACCGTCTCGTTGCCGCCTTGCTGGAGGGTGCCGCCTCGAAATCCGTCGCCAAGGCGATCGATCGTCCAGTGAACGTCTAAATAGAAGTCAGCAGATGGCGAGGCTTCGGCGCTGATCGGCACCTCAACGCGTCCGTCACCGCCGATCTGAGCGGGTCTGCTGGCATGTGCGCTCAGGACTAAGGGTGTAAGCCACACCTGAGCACCCAGGCGCGCGGGCACCTCAGCCGTGGGGCCGAATCCATCGAGCCCGAGGGCCTTACCACGCGGGTCAACACCCGCCGTCACCGGGACGACGGCATCGAGGAAGAGGGGTGATTCGACCGAGACAGTTGTCTCGATCGTCAACGCATCGCTCTGCAATGTGATGAAGGTCCCAATCTCAGCCAGATCTGACCGACCGCGATAGACGATGCCCAGCTTCGCGGCCTCGTCCGCATCGCGGGCGAAGGACCAAGTCACGGTTGGCCACGCGTCACCCTCGAGCTGGACCCCGCCGATGACCAGAGCCGAAGACACCCGGGTCAACACCTCGCGGCCGTCGACGATCCAGCTGAAGTGCGCCCCGTCTGGGCAGCGCGCGATCGCGCCCCGCCCGTTCTCCAGCACGATCTCACTGCAGACCAAATCAGCGGGCTCGGGCTCAGGCTCCAGATCACGCACCGCGGCGTCATCACACGCGACGAGCCCCGCAGCCAGGCCAAGGCCAAGGCTCAGGCTAAGGTTGGAAGGTCGCGACATGCTTCACGACCGCGTCGATCTGGTCTCGGGTCAGGCGGCTGGCGTGGGGCGGCATCTGACCGCGGCCTTCGAGAACGATTTGAAGCACGGCCTTGGGGTCGAGCTTGCGTTCGAGGCTGGCCACCGGTCCCACGCGTGAGGTCTTGGGTCCATCGCCGGCGCCGCGCGGGCCGTGGCAACGGGCGCACGCCATCGCGTAGACCT
>JBNMOZ010000720.1:0-3182 GCA_051276005.1 Bradymonadia bacterium
CTGTCGGACATGGCGTTTGAGAGCGGGCAGCTGTTCGAGCTCGAGATCATCGACTCGCATCGGGCGTTCAACCGCGCCTGGCGCGAGGCGTTGCGGTCGCAGCTGGCGAAAGACAAGCACCTGTCGGGTCTGCTGCGCACCTGGCTTGAGTCGCAGGATGAGAACGCGCTCGAACGCTTGCTCTTTCAGGCGCGGAAGCAGCGGTATCTCGATGGCTGGGTGCCGCTGGATGAGCGCTTGCCGCGCATGCTCGACGACCTGCGCGACGCGCTGGATGTGGGCGCGTACGTCACCGATTTGGCCGGGGCTGCGATCCAGAAGAAGGCGTTCGATCTGGCCGAGCCGACGCTGCGGGCGGCCGAAGAGGTGTTGGCCCGCGACGCGACGCCGGCCGAGATGCTCGACGCGCTGGTTCGCCTCAACCTCAAGGGCGTCACCACCCCGCATCGCACGTCGACGCGGGGTGGCAAGCGGGCGTTCCCCGAGGGGCTCTCGCCGCGCTCGCAGGCGGTGCTGCACCACCTCGATCGGCTGATGACCGCGCGCACCTTGGCGGGCAGCATCGAGCGCGCGGTGGTGGATGAGTTTCTGCCGGTGGTTCAGCGCTACTTGGATGCCTTCAAGCGCCGCGAAGGCGTGCTCGACTACGACGATCTGTTGGACCGGGTGTGGGAGGCGCTCTGCGGCGATCTGCCCGGCGCGATTGACGGCGACGAGCTGCGGGCGATGCTGCGGGCGCGCTATCGGTGCGCGTTCATCGATGAGTTTCAAGACACCGACAACCGGCAGTGGGACATCTTCCGGCGCCTGTTCGTGGATGAGGCGACCGCCCACACCCTGGTGATCATCGGCGACCCGAAGCAGGCCATTTACGGCTTCCGCGGGGCTGACGTGCACACCTATCTGCGGGCCCGCGCCGAGCTGGTGGAGCGCGGGGCGACGCAGGTCACGCTCGACGTGAACTATCGCTCAACGGGCGGGGTGATCGCGGCGGTCAACACGCTGCTCGATCAGCAGGCGAAGCCGCCCTTCTTCGATGGCGCGATCGTCTACGACACCCCGGTGCGCTGCGGGCGCGAAGATCTGCGCTTGGTCGACGGACACGGCGACGAGCAGCCGGCCGTGGTGTTGTGGCGCTACAAGCCCAAGCCGCCGGGGCCCCGCAGCCGATCGAGCCTGCCGAAGTACGAGCTGCAGCCGGCGTTCGCGGCGCAGCTGGGCGAGAGCCTGGATCGCTTGCTGAACCGGCCTGAAGGGGCGCTCTTCATCAAGCACGGTGACGCCCCGCGGCAGCAGATTCGGCCCAAGGATGTGTATGTGTTGGTGCGCGGTGGCTATGACGCCGTCGACGCCTCCAAGGCGCTGCGTGAGCGCGGCATCCCGTACGCGTTCTACAAGCAAGAGGGGCTGTTTCAGACGTGCGAGGCGCGGGACGTGCGCGAGATGCTGGCCGCGGTGCTCGAACCGCATGCGCGCAGCGCTCGCATGCGGGCTTTGGCCACGCCGTTCTTCGCCATCGACTGGGCGGGCCTGCGCGACTACGCCGACTTGCCCGGCGGACACCCGCTGCTCGAACGCATCTACGGCTGGGCGCAGCTGGGCCTGCACGAGCGGTTCGCGACGCTGTTTCACCGCCTGATGCACGAGAGCGGGCTGGTCGAGCGGGCGCTGTTCCTCGACGACACCGAGCGCGAGCTGTGCAACTACCAACACATCTTCGAGGTGATGTTGGAGCATGTGGCGCGGCGCAAGCTGTCGCTGTCGGAGTGCATCGAGCTGGTCGATCGTTTCATCGACGGCACCGAGATGCCCGAGGGTGGACAGTCGAACGTGCAGCGGCTGCCCAATGAGCGCGACGCCGTCCAGATCATGACGATCCACAAGTCCAAGGGCCTCGAGGCGCCGGTGGTCTGCGTGTATGGCGGGCTGGGCGGCAACTGGCGCCCGGCGGTGAACGTGGTGCATGACGCCGACGGGCAGCGGCGCGTGCTCATTGGCGAGGCGGCGCGCATGGCCCACGCGGAGCGGCTGGCGCGCGAGGCGCGGCAAGAGGATCAGCGGCTGCTGTATGTGGCGTTGACCCGGGCGAAGGCGCGCATCTACCTGCCGCAGGTCGACTCCAGCCGCGAGCTGACCGGGGCGTATCGACCGCTCAAGGATCGGCTCTATCGGCTGGCCGACGAGCCGCTCGACACCAAGACGTGGACGAGCCCAGCCGGCGTCGAGGCGCAGCTGTTCGACACCATCACCATGCCCGACGAGCCACAGAAGCCGCGCATGCGCCTGCAGGCCCCCAAAGAGCCGCTGGACGCGTGGGCGCCGCCGCCGGCGCTGGTCAAGCGCGAGGTGGATGAGGCCGACTACGCGCGGCTGCGCAAACTCAGCGCGCCCATGCAGGTGACCAGCTATACGCGGCTCAAGGAAGAGGGCGTCGGCGCGGTCGAGGCGATCGAGCTGGAGCCGGCCCCGGTCGAGCCCGATGAGTTCAAGGTCGACGCGCCTGCTGAGCCGGTGGTCGATGAGACGGCGATGCCCGGTGGGCGGCATGTCGGGCGGTTCTTGCACGAGGTCATCGAGGCGCTGGACTTCGCCGCGTTCGTGCGTCGTCAGCCGTTCAAGGCCTGGGCCCGCGATCCCGCGGTGCGCGATGTGTTCGAGATCTGCATGCGTCGCCACGGGGTGGAGCCGCAGTGGCTCGACGCGGCGACGGTGCTGATCTATACGGCCATGGACGCGCCGATTCAGCTGGGTGACGTGACGGTGGATGGCCTGGCGCGGTGTCGGCATGCGGTGGAGATGGAGTTCTTGTATCCGATCCCCGAAGTCCATCACCCATTGCTCGACGGACCAGCCGGCGACGACACGAAGGCCTGGACGGCCGAACGCGGCTTCATCAAGGGCTTCATCGACTACATCTTCGAGCATGACGGCCGCATCTATTTCGCCGACTGGAAGAGTGACATTCTGCCCGACTATCGCGAGGCCACCCTGGGGGCGCATGTGACGAGTCACTATGCCTTGCAGGCCAAGCTGTACAGCCTGGGCGTCGTGCGCTGGCTTCAAATTCGAGACGCGGCGACGTATGACACCCGATTTGGCGGCCTTCTGTATCTGTTCCTGCGTGGCAAGGAGGGTCAGGGGCTCAAGGGCGCAGACGGCGTCTATTTCGAGCGCCCCACTTG
>JBNMOZ010000721.1:0-3169 GCA_051276005.1 Bradymonadia bacterium
GAACAAGGGCACGCGCTCGCCATCCACCTCACGGAAGGTCAACGGCACGCCATCCCACAGGATCGTGTCGTCGAAGTCAGCGTCGCAGTCCAAAATCGTCGGACTCACCACCCGCCCATGACAGGGGCTCGACGGGCGCACCCACACGGCCTCGCCGCCGCTCAACCGCACCTCGACTGGTGTAAGCCCCTCGATCAGCGGCAGCCCATCCGACCCGAGCCGCCCACTGCGGCCGATCGCCTGCCAGCCTTCCAGCGCAGCCTCACCATCCCCCGCGCCGGTCGCGGCGGAGGACGCCACGAAGATCGCCTGCTCCACGCTCCGCTCGGGCAAGTGTCGATGCGCCTGCCCCGCCGCGATCTGCGCCTCGTTATAGCGTCGCCGCAACAGATGAAACCGCGCGCAGATCAACCACCAATCGCCCGACTCAGGCCGCGCGCCCAGCGCGATCTCAAACGCCGCACACGCCCGCTCATCGAACGTGGGCCCCGCCTGAGCGCAAATGCGCGCCAGCCCGAAGTGCAGCGGCCCCACGTAGCGTTCCTCTCGCTCGGCCTGCTCGCCCATGCCGTCGATCAGCTTCGCCAAGACCTGCAGCGCGATCACCTCGACGCCATCAGCCGGGCGGGCCGCGTCCAACGCCTGGCGCTCGGCCCAGGCCGCGACCGACTCGGCGATGCCCAGGATGATGCCGGGGTTGTCGAGCCATTGCCGCGCGAAGCGGCGCACCTCGCGGGTGAGGTCGTTGCGGGCGTCGACGAAGCGCAGCAAGTGCACCCAGGGCAGCGCGACGCGCTCGTCGGATTTGACCGACGCCACATGGGGTTGCAGCGCGGCAAAGGCTGCCTCGGGGTCGCCCTGTTTGATGGCCGCCCAGGCCGTGTTCGTGGCGTCGACGATGCTCGATCCGGCCTGACTCATCCCAACCTCCGCGCCAGGCGTGCGTCCCAGGCGGTCAACGCCGGCACATCAATCGTGTCTGGATACTTGCGGTGATGCCGGATGATGCCCGGCAGGTGCCTCAGATGGCTCAAGAGTCGCGCCGAAAGCAGGGGCGCCTTCACCGAGCCCAGCAGCAGCTTGGGCAGCTCAGCGGGGCCCATCGGCGGCATCTGCTGGTCGAGGGTCGCGGCCGCCGCGGTGGGGGTGATCAGGCCGGCCTTCAGGGCAGCGCTGCTCTGGGCGCTGGTCAGCGTCTGCGTCATGCGCTGCACCAGCGACGCGGCGCCCAGCAGCGGGCCCCATTCGCGATGAAAGCGCGCTGAATAGGCCCAGGTCACGGCCTCGTCGCCGGGATCCACGGCGTCAGCGATTACGTCGCAGAGCAGGCGCGCGGCGATCATGCCGATGCCGATCCCGCTGCCGTGGGCGGCGAAGACCTGGCAGGCCGCGTCGCCGATGAGCACCGCGCCGGGCGCGCCCAGTCGAGCGTAGGGTCGGCGCAACGGCAGGGCGCCGCTGCCACCGAAGCGGGGCTCACCTATCCAGGGGTGCTGCGTCTTGAGGTCGTCGATGAGGGCGGATCCCGTGGGATACTCGGGCGTCGCGATGGCCCCGGTGAGCAGGTCGACCAGGCCGTGTTCGAGGTCGACTTGGATGTTCTGGATCGAGAAGCCGCCCGCCACGCTGCTCTGCGACAGCACCTCGCCCGACTGCGCCCCGCGCGCCTCGAGGAAGGCCTTCGCGCCCTCCATATCAGCGATGTCGCAGACGACCTGGGCCGCCGAGCAGACCGATTCGCGCGGCACTTTGGGGCAGAAGGGCGTGAAGGCGGGCACAGCGCGGCGAATGCGGCCCGACATGCCGGCGGCGTCGACGAAGAGGCGCGCCGCGACCCGCGTGGGGCCCTGTGTTGAACCGCTGGGGCCTTGCAAGGTCAGCGCAATCGGTCGATCGCCGTCGAGCTCCACGCCCACGCAGCGATGGGCGAACAGGTCGACCGCGCCCGCGGCCAAGGCGTCGTCGCGCAGCCGGCGCCCGAGCAGCCGCATGTCGACCCACCACACCGGGTTGGGCTCGACGACGACCCGCCGCGCGCCCTGTGCGTCGCACATGACGAAGGACCCGCCGTGCCCGCGCTCGGGACCAGTCGGTCGCGGGATGCCGGCCTGATCGAACATCCAGGGCGGGACCCCGTTGACCCAGCGTGGGCCGGCGTCGTCGATGGTGCGGTGGTCGATAAGGGCGACGCGCCAGCCCGCCTGGGCCAACGCGCGGGCCGCGGCGCTGCCGGCGATGCCTGCACCCAAGACGGCGATGTCGGTCTCGATCATGGCGGGACTCTACTCGACTCAGATGCTCAGGTGGGCCTTGATCTTTGCCAGCGACGGCCTCGAATCGCCGCCGTCGAACAGCGCGCGCGAGACGCCTACAGGGGCGAAGTGGCACGCCGGATCGCCATCGCATGCACACATCAGCGGATGCAGTGGCGCGCTCATGCGTCGAATATCTCGGTGCCGACGGGCGCGACGAACCACCCGGCGAGCCCGGCGCTGGCGCCCACCCACAGCGCGTCGGCCGCGACGCGACCCGGGGCCCCCTCGCGGCGCCAGGCATACAGCGCGCGGCCGATCGCGGCACCCAATTCGGCGCGGTCGAGGCCCAGCTGAGCCACCGGCAGACGACGGGGATCGGCGCCGTTGAGGCGCGCCCACGTGTCGGCGAACGCGAGCACCGCGTCCAGCGGCGGCAACGGCTGAGGCTCAGCGCCCCCCGGGCGACGGACGAGGCTGCTCAGGTGGGTCTGCAGGTACTCGAGGATCGGCACGTATCCGTCCGAAAGATCGCTGCCTTCATCGAGCGCGGTCTCCTCGGCGAACGCGGCCATCAGCAACGCCCGCACGCTCACGTCGTGCAGGCCTGGCTCGGTGTCGAGGCGGGCGTACCGCGCGGTGAAGAGCGCGCGCAACGCGGGCAGATGCGCGGCCCGTTTACCGCCCTGCCCGGCCAGCCAGACCGCCATGAAGACCACGCGACCGTCGATCTCGCGGGCGGATGATCCCAGCGCGCCTCGAGGCACGCCGAGCAGCTGGGCGAGCTCATCGGCGGTGCAATCGGTGGTGCGAATGGCCGCCCGCAGCGTGAGCTGGATCAGCGTTTCGAGCTGATCATCCGCGGGCAGCGGCGCGCCCAAGGCGTCGCGGATCCAGCAGGCCTGCCAGGCCGTTGG
>JBNMOZ010000722.1:0-3164 GCA_051276005.1 Bradymonadia bacterium
GACCACGGACTCGCGGATCGGCTCGCTGGTCTTGGCCGCTGCGTGGGCGATGGGCGAGCTGCCCTGCCCGGCTTCAGACGAGAACAGCGCGCGCTTCATGCCCCAGAGGAACGCATAGCCAGCGGTGCCACCAAGGAAGGCGCCCTGTCCGTCGAGGCTGTTGAAGGCGCCGTCGATGATGAGACCGAAGGTGTCGGGCAGCTGGCCCGCGTTCATGACGACGACGACGATGGCAGCGGCCAGGTACAGCCCACACATGACCGGCACCAGGGTGCCCGCGACGTTGCCGATGCGCTTGATGCCGCCGAGGATTACGGCCGCCACGACGACCGCCAGGATGATGCCGGTCGCGAGCTTGGGCAACCCGAAATATGTATGGGTCACGTCTGCGACGTTCCACGCCTGGAACATGTTGCCGCCGGTCACGGCCGAGATAAGCAACGTGACGCAGAACAGGCCACCGACGGCCGTACCGAGCTTGGCAAACCCTCGTTCAGCAAAGGCTTTCTTGGCGACATACATCGGTCCACCGTGGGGCGTACCGTCAGCGTCGGTCTCACGATACATCAGGCTCAGCGCCACCTCGGTGGTCTTGAGCGCCATGCCGGCGATGCCGATCATCCACATCCAGAACACCGCGCCCGGTCCACCCAACGCGATGGCCACCGCGACGCCGCCGATGTTGCCGAGCCCGACGGTCGCCGAGAGCGCGGCCGACAGCGCCTGGAAGTGGCTGATAGCGCCCGGATCGTCGTCATGGTCGTACTTGCCGCGCGTGACCTGGACGCCATGGGTCAGCGCGCGGTACTGGCAGAAGCCGCTCCACAGCGTAAAGAGTACCCCCACGCCGAGCACGACATAGAGCACCCAGTCGGCCCAGATGACCCCGTTGATGGTATTCAAGATGTTGATAAACGCGTCCACTCAGTCTCCTGGATTCGATTGCTTCATGATGCGCTGATTGGCAGCGTTCTTGGCGTTCTTGGCGTTCTTAACGTTCTCGGGCGAAGTCGGGGCGGGCTACCAGAGTCCGATCATGTGGCCGAAGACTGCGAGGACCGCGATCGGCACGAAATAGCGCAAAGTGTTGAGCCAGAGGCCATAGAAGCGCGCCCAGGGCCCGTGCTCACCAAACTCGACCCGCCGCAGCTTGTCTTTGAGGCCCCACGCCGTGAAGAGCGCGATGCCCATCCCGCCAAGCGGCAGTAGCCAGTTGCTGGCCAAATAATCGAAGAAGTCGAACCAGTTCTTGCCCTTCTCGAAGCCGAGCGCCTGGGTCATCTCGGCGAAGCCGCTGCCGAAGAGCTCCGTGCCGCCCGAGAGCGCCGACGGGATGCCGAAGATCAGGATCGTGCCGCCGGTGACGACGACCGCCATGGGCCGGCTCCACCCCTTCTCGTCGATAAAGTACGACGCGACCACCTCGAGCAGCGAGATGGCGCTGGTCAGCGCCGCGAACACGAGCAGCGCGAAGAACACCACGCACAGGATCGTGCCGCCGGGCATCTGCGACAACGCGACGGGGATGTTCGCGAAGACGAGCCCTGGGCCGGCGCTGGCGCCCATGCCGAAGGTGAAGGTGATCGGGAAGAGGATCAGGCACGCCATGAGCGCGATGACGGTGTCGAGCACGGTGATCGCGATCGCGGCGCCGACCAGGTCTTCCTTCTTGGACAGATACGAGCCGTAGGTGAGCATCGCGCCCATACCCAAGCTGAGCGTGAAGAAGGAGTGACCCAGGGCCTCGAGCACGCCCGCGGGCTTGAGCTTGTCGGCGTGTAGACCGAAGACGAAGTCGGCCGCCTGACCGAAGCCGTCCATCGTGAACGCCTTGATGAGCAGGCCCAGCATCATCAAACCCAGGACGGGCATGAGAATTCGAGCGGCGCGCTCGACGCCCTTCTTCACCCCGCCCACGACGATGCCGATGGTCAGCACCATAAAGACGACATGCCACGTGAGGTTGAGCGTCGTGTCGGCGTATACCTCGCCGAACACCTTGGGGATTTGCGCGGGCACCATCTCGGCGAAGGTGCCCGTCGCGGACAGATAGACGTAGTGCAGCGCCCAGCCGGCGACCACGCTGTAGAACGAGAGGATGATGAAGCCCGCGGCCACGCCCATCCAGCCAACGCCCTGCCAGGCGGGCTTGGGGCTGAGCGCCTTGAAGGCCCCCACCGGCGACTTCTGCGTCATCCGGCCCAGCATGATCTCGCTGATCATGATCGGCAGGCCGACGGCGAGGATGCAGAACAGGTAGATGAGGACGAACCAGCCGCCCCCGTTCTCACCGGTGATGTAGGGGAACTTCCAGATGTTGCCCAGGCCAACGGCCGAGCCGGCAGCGGCGAGGATGAACCCCATCCGTGAGCCCCATTGGCCGCGTTCCGACATGCCTACGCTCCGAAGGTGTACGAGTGAACCAGCACAGGGTGTATCGCGTTTTCGGGCGCTTGTTAAGCAATCCGCGCGACTCGTTACCCTGACTCGACTACACCTGGGCGGCGGTTCGCCGGGTGGCCTCGGCGCCGAGCGTCAGCCATTGCGCGTCGCGCCAGGCCCGCTCGACGGGATACTCGGTGGTGTAGCCGTAGCCGCCATGCACCTGGATCGCGCGATCGCAGATCTTGACGGCCGCCTCTCCAGCCCAGGCCTGCAACGCGAGCAGGCCCCGGGCGTCCGCGTCGACGATGGCTTGATGCACGCCCAGGCGCCCCGCTTCGAGATCTGTCGCGCTGTCGGCGATCATCCACTGGATCGCTTGGAAGGCCGAGATGGGCTTGCCAAACTGCTTGCGATCGGCGGCATATTGCACCGCCGCGTCAAGCGCAGCCTGGGCGACACCGATGCTCAGCGCGGCGATGGCGCCTGCTGCAAACACCTGAATCTCTTGAACTTCCAGCGTGCCCAACGGCCGAGCGACGCCGGCCATCTCAACATCAACGAGGCCCGCGGCCCGGCAGCCGAGCGCGTCCACGGGCGTGACCGAATCGGGCTGGGCCTCGTAGATCCAGGGCCCAACGCTGATCAGCAGCACGCCATCATTGGCCAGCGCGACATGCGGGAGTGGCCCGGTGGGACCGCGAGCGCCATGCCCCGCCTCGAGGCCGTCGCCGTCTGCCCAACTGCCGATCACCTCGCCCGCAGCCAACCGACGGGTGAGC
>JBNMOZ010000723.1:0-3155 GCA_051276005.1 Bradymonadia bacterium
GGCTGCTGGGCATGGCGCATACCCATCTATGGGAGCGGATGAAGCGCCCCGAGCACTTGCCGGTGGCGCTCAAAGCGCTGGGCGCGGCCTTGCAAACCCAGCCGGCCGACGTGCGCGCCCTCAAGGCGTTGGCCCGCGCGCTGGTGAAGCAGGGCCAGCGTCAGCAGGCCGAGGCCGCCTCTAATGCGGCCGCCCAGGGCGGCGCAGACGATGAAGCGTTCATGCTCGACCGGGCGTCGAACCTGTGGGCTGGTCGGCAAATTACCCCGGCAAAGACGGCGTACGAGGCAGTGTTGGCCCGGTATCCCAGCGGTACCGCTTGGATGGGCTTGGCGCAGGTGCGCGCTCGATCGGGGGACGCACCTGGCGCGCTCGCGGCGTTCGCCGAGGCGGCGAAGTTTGAGGGCACCAAAGCGGCGGCGCTGACCCAGATGGGCTCGCTCGCGTTGCGCAAACGCGCCTTGGACGTAGCTCGAACGCATCTCGAGGCGGCCCGCGTGGCCGATCCGCTGTATCTGCCGGCGCTCCTCTGGCAGGGCACGCTCGCGATGGATGCGGGCAAGCCGGTCGAGGCGGTGCGGCTGCTTGACCAGGTGATCGCCCGCGACCCCAGAGCGCATCCGGCCTACGCTCTGCGGGGTCAGGCGCGCATCGCGCTCACCCAGTACGACGCCGCGTTTGCAGACTTTGATCACCTCATCACCCAAGCGCCCCAGCAGCTCGGTCCGTGGGTGATGTACGTGCAGGGTGCGCTCAAGGCCGGTCGCAAAGATGTGGCGCGGGCAAAGCTGGCCGAGGCGCTGGGGCGGTTCCCCGGCAACCCCCAGTTGATGCAAGCCGCCCAGGCCTTGCGCTGACGGATTGCGGATTCGCGTGGCATCCGGTATCATGCCGCGCTTTGCTGGGCCTTTTGTGGTCCTTGTGCGCAGCCTTCAGGGAGACATACCATGGCCGATCTTCGTCAACTCAAGCGTCGCATCGGCCAACGGGTCCTTTTCGGCTTCGATGGGCCGCGGGTTACTCCTGAGCTGGCACGGCTCGACGAGGAGTGGGGCTTGGGCGGCTACGTGCTCTTCAAGCGCAACCTTCAGAGCATGGATCAGATCATGGACCTCACTGAGGAGCTGTGGTCGATGGGGCAGGGCGTGCCGCCGTTTATCGGCGTCGATCAAGAGGGCGGGCAGGTGCACCGCATGCCCGAGCCGTTCACCGTCTTCGCCGACATGGCCCATTTGGGTCAGGTCAGCTCGGTGTCGGTGGCCTACGAGGTCGGCGCGGTCATCGGCCGTGAGCTGACGGCGACGGGGTTCAACCTCAACTTCGCGCCTGTGCTCGACATCAACTCCAACCCCGACAACCCGATCATCGGGCGCCGGGCGATCTCGGACAACCCCGACCGGGTCACCCAGCTCGCCAAGGCGGTCGTGCGCGGCCTGCATGACAACGCGGTCATCGCCTGCGGCAAGCACTTCCCCGGACACGGCGACACCACCGAGGATTCGCACCTGACGCTGCCGGTCTGCAACCTGTCGGCCGAGCGCATTCGTCAGGTCGAGCTCAAGCCGTACACCAAGCTGATTCAGGAGCCGCCGCACCTCGACATGGTCATGACGGCGCATGTCATGTACCCCAACCTCGATCCCGACAACCCGGCGACGCTGAGCCGCAAGATCCTTCAGGACATGCTGCGCCTCGAGATGGGCTTTAAGGGCCTGGTCATCACCGACGACCTCGAGATGAAGGCCATCACCGACACCGTCGGTATCGAAGAGGCCACGCGCCGCGCGTTGCAGGCGGGCGTCGATGTGTTCCTGTGCTGCCATAGCATCGACAAGCAGGTGCTCATTCTTGAGACGCTGCTCAAGGAAGCCGAAGAGAACCGCTACCCCAACCACCTGTGGGAGCGCGGCTTTCAGCGGGTGCGCAACGTCAAGCGTCGCCACTTCCGCGTGGTGCGCACCATCGATCGCGGCCACGCCCGCGAGCTCGTCGGCAACCGCGAGCACCTGCGCATCTCGCGCCGCCTCAAAGACGGCAAATAGGACCCCGAGGGCGGCCAGCGAGGCCGTGACCTCGCAGTCCTCACTTCGCGATCCTCACCTCGCAATTCTCACATCGAAGTTCGCACCATCGCTCAGCTTGACCGCCCCTTTGGTCAATGCGACAACGGATCGATCCACCCACCGCGCGGAGCGATACTGTGTCTGATGAAATGGAAGGCTTTGAGGGCCGAAATGCAGGCGTCGGCGATCGACTGGTCATTCGCCCATTGTCGGGCATCGTCTACATGTGGCCCACGTGGATCCTCTCGATGGTCTTCGCGCTCATGGTGTCGGCCGGCAACGTCAGCCCCGCAGAGCCGGGCTATCTGGGCATCATCTACTCGGTCCTGTTCTTCTTCAATATCAGCGTCGTCGCCTTCGACTACACGCGCCTGACCAGCATCGTGATCATCCTGCTGCTGGTGATCCTCGCGTTGTTGGCGACCATGTTTCCGTCGATCGAGGTCTTCGTCCACGAGCTGTTCAATCAACCGCTGTTCATGAACGCGACGTTCTATTGGACCTGGGGGGTGGGCTTTACGGTGATCCTGTTCGTGGTCTTCGTGAAGACACGATTCGATTACTGGGAGATCAAGAACAACGAACTGCTGCACCATCATGGCCTGCTGGGCGACGTCGAGCGCTGGCCCGCACCGGGCATGCGAATCTCCAAAGAGATTAATGATGTCATGGAGTTCGTGCTGCTGGGTGCCGGTCGTCTGGTGCTGATGCCGCAGCGTGAGCCGCGCGCGATCGTGATCAGCAACGTGCCGCGCATCAACCGGGTCGAGAAGCGCATGCAGCGCTTGCTGGGCTCGCTGCGGGTCGATACTACGGTCGAGTAGTCTGCCTCAAAGTCGCGATCGCTATCGCGCCGGCATTCGCGCCTGGCGTCGGCCGCAAAGCAACGCCGGGTAGAAGACGGCGACCCCACCCCGCTCAGCGCCCCCGAGCCTCAGCGATCCACACACACCACTGTCAAATCGTCGCCTGAGTGCTCGACGGGGCCAAACCCGCTCACATGGCCTTCCCGCTGGCAGAAACGGTGGATCGCGGCGTTGCAGTCGGGGCCGATGCGCTGGCCTTGGCCGTTGCAGGGGGCGTGCAGCGTTG
>JBNMOZ010000724.1:0-3152 GCA_051276005.1 Bradymonadia bacterium
GTGGCAGTCGCCGGCGATCGCGTCGGCAGCGATGAGGGCGTGCTCACCATCAACGATTTGCCACTCTCAACGCGCGTCGAAGGCGCCTTCGGCTATCGCGACGCCGAGCGGCAGCGACGCCAGGAGCGCTTTCGCGAGACGCTGCCCGACGGGCGCACGCATGGGGTGCTCGGCGACATGATCGGCGCGGCCCGCCCTTGGCTCTTCGAGTTGCAGCCCCTCGAGGTGCCGGCTGGCCATGTCTTCGTGCTCTGCGATAATCGGCGCGTCTGTCCGCTCGATGAGCTGGCAGGGCCGGTCCCGGTGCAGTGGAGTGAGGGCGTCGCGCGCGACCTAATGTGGTACGGCGATGGGCGGCTCAGCGCGCCCGAAGTGCAGCCCCTGTACGGCGCCTTCGAGCCTCTGAGCAGCATGCCCGCCAGCAGTCAGCCGGGCATGCTGCAGCCCGAGGTCATTGCCCCAGGTGATCAATGAAGACGGCGTTGGCGGCCGGCTTCATGTACCAGGTCGCATACAGGTGCACGCCGGCCGGGACGATGGGCGCGAAGGTCGGATCGTCGTAGATCGCGTTGATCAGGCAGAAGGTCAGTTCGGGGCGCTGCAGGCCGTCGATGGCCAGCGTCGGGCGGCGGAAATTGCCGTCGGCGTCGCTGCGCAGCTCCAGATGAACCGAGCCGCGCACCATGCCGTCGCCAACGACTTTGCGAACGCAGGCCTGACCATGCGCCGTCAGCTTTTCGCGCAACACCTCTTCGGGCACCGCAGCTGAGTTCTTTTCGAGCATCGGCACGCCGACGTAGACGTCAGTGGTCGGGGTGCGTGACTTCTGGATCGTCCGGCGCACGCTGGCGACGAGCACGTCGCCGACGAAGAGATCGATCTTGTCGATGCGCGACTCGGCACAGGTGGCGTCTGCGCGCGGCCCGGGGGCCTCGGTCAGGCCCAGCACGGCGTTGAGGATGCCGGCGCGGTGGGCGTCGCGGATAGAATTAGTCTGGGTCGCGGCGATGGGGACGGCGGGCGCGCCGCCGGTCAGCGACAACGCGGGTCGCGCGTCCGTCGCCGGCAGGCGGGTCGGCAACACCACGCGGACGTTGCGCTGGGTCACCTGGACATCGATCTCGAATTCGGCGCTCTGAAGTCGGATTGCTCCGGCAGCCAGCGCGCCACAGGGTTCGGGCGCCTGCGTTGGCAGAGCGGTCATGGGCGCGCCGTCCGCCGGGATTGGCTCCTGCCCGTAGGCAGGCATGCTCATCAGAGCGATGGTGGTGGCGTAGCGCAGCATTGAAATTGAGGTCTCCACCGCGGTTCGTCGGCACTCGCATATAACCGCGCACCGACGCCTGATATTTCCTACACATTTGCTACAGCTGCCATGGCCAGAGCAAGCCTGCCGATTCGCATGGCGATTGCTGCGCACCTTGGGGGATGGTACCGCTTCAAGGCCAGGGTGGAGCGAAGTCGTGATGAAGCAGAACATCGTCGGGGTCGGGTGCGCGGCAGTCCTCCTTTGCATGGTTGCCCTCAGCCACGCCCAATCCCCGCCATCAAAGGCGCCTGACTCCGCGAAATCAGCAGGGTCAGCCGCATCAGCCGCATCAGCAGGGTCGGCAGCGTCGGCAGCGTCGGCCGCGTCGGCCGCGTCGGCCGCGTCGGCTCCGCCGGTTCGAAAGAGCGCCCCCCGCAGCCACACCGCGCGCGTCGCGCCTCCGCTGCCCGAGCTGGGCGACGAGGATGGCCTGGGCCAGACGGTCGCGATCATCCCGATTCATGGCGACATCGAGCGCGGCCTCTCACCCTTCGTGCAGCGCGCCATTACGCTGGCCGAGACCGAGGACGCGCGGGCCATCATCCTCAACGTCGACACGTTCGGTGGCCGCGTCGACGCGGCGACGGTCATTCGTGACGCGGTGCTCTCCACCGAGATCCCGGTCGTCGCCTATATCAACCGGCGCGCCATCAGCGCCGGCGCGCTCATCAGCTATGCCGCCGATCACATCGTCTTCGCCCCCGGCGGGAGCATGGGCGCGGCGACACCGATTCAGATGCAGGGCGGCAAGGCCGAGGCGGTCGGCGAGAAGATGGTCAGCTACATGCGCTCCGAGATGCGCTCGACGGCCGAGGCCAATGGGCGCAACGGCGACGTGGCCGAGGCGATGGTCGATCGCGACATCGAAGTGGTGGGCGTCAGCGAGCCGGGAAAGCTACTGACCCTGACGGCAGATCAGGCCGTGAAGGTGGGTTTGGCGACCACCACCGAGATGACCCTCGATGCGGTGCTCGCGAAGCTCAAGCTGAGCAAGGCGCGGCGCCTGACCCCCGAGGTAAACTGGGCCGAGAGAGTCGCGCGATTTTTGACCAGCCCGGCGGTGAGCGGTTTGCTCATGTCGTTGGGCATGCTGGGCCTGCTCGTCGAACTCTACTCCCCGGGCTTCGGCTTCGCGGGCGGGTTGGGCATGCTCTGCCTGATGATGTTCTTTGGCGGCCATATGATCGTCGACCTCGCCGGCTGGGAGGAGATCCTGATCTTCGGGCTGGGGGTGGTCATGCTGGGCGTCGAAGTCTTCATCATTCCGGGCTTTGGCGTCGTCGGGGCGCTGGGCATCGCGGCGATCGTGGCCAGCTTGGTGATGTCGTTGCTGGGCACCTCAGTGGGTGACGCCTGGCAGATGGGGGTGTTCGGCAACGCGCTGGGCACCGTCTTGCTCTCGGTGACGGGGGCTGTCGTCGCCCTGTTTGTTGTCGCGAGGTTTCTGCCCGAGAGTCGGTTCGGTAAGTTCTTGGTGCTCGAGACCCAGCTGTCGAGCTCGGGCAGCACCACCAACGACGACGCGCCCGACTTTCAAGCGAATCCGGCCGGTTGGCGGGCATACATCAATAAGACAGGCGTCGCGCAGACCGATCTGCGTCTCTCGGGTAAGGCCATGATCGACGGGCAAGTCGTCGACGTGGTCAGCCAACACGAATACCTCAAACGAGGCACCCCCATCCGCGTTCTCGCCGTCGAAGGCGCGCGGGTTGTGGTGGTTCGCACACAGATCGAGGATGACAACGCCTCGACGTAAGGAGAACGCCTGTGGGCGACGATCAGATGTTGATGCTCCTCTTGGGTGGCGGCGGGTTCTTCCTCGTCTTCATCTTCCTGTACTTCG
>JBNMOZ010000725.1:0-3150 GCA_051276005.1 Bradymonadia bacterium
ATCTGGGCATGCGGGTCACCACCCTGCGCATCGCCGAGTTTGGCGCCGATGATTGCGGCCGCGACTTCACCGGCGACGGCGCGTCCGACAACGCGCTTGGCTCGGTCGCTGGCCAGTTCAACCCCTTGCTTGCCGAGGCCTTCGGGCCCGACGGCGCCCGCGCGATCCTCATGCGCTTCGTCGGCATCGACGGCAATAACCCGGTCGCCTTGGAGCTGCTCGAGGGCGTGCGCCAAGGCGACGGCGTCGTGCCCTCACCGCGTGTGATCGACGCGTTTGGCGCGGCCCTTGAGCAGCTGCCGGGCCTGGTGCCGGGCAACAACGCCATCGTCAACCCCGAACCCGGCGCGCCGCTCACGATCCCCTCGCCCTTGTTCAGCACGCTGGCGCCCGGCTCGGCCTTCTCGGCCGCGTCGTTCTTGCCCATGCGACAGGTCGTCTTTGATGGCGATCGACAAGACTTCCAGGTGCCCACCGCCCAGCTGTCGGGTTTGGTCGAACGCCAGGCGTTGATCGATGCCTATCGGGCCGCCGCTTTGGCCTGCGCCGACGCGATCGATGCCCCGCCGGCGTGCGCGACCTTCGCGGCGTTCAGCCCGGCTGAGCTCGAGGCGAACCTGGTCGCGGATGCAGTGCTCGGCGGCGCACCAGCCGTTTCGGTCTGCCTGATCTTGGGCTCTGAGCCCACCGAGACGCTGCCGGTTGGCGGACAGGTCTGTGACGACGACACCGCCTGCTTCGAAGGCCTCGTCTGTCGCGCCGCCCCGATCACCGGCGACCCGGTCCTGGGCGCAGCCCTCAAGCCACGCTGTGGTCCGGCCGGCATCGGCGGGCTCGATGATGGTGCGCTCTGCGCGACGAACGACGACTGCGTGCACGGCCTGTGTGCCGCCGCGGTCGCCGGCGGGACGCGCTGCGTTTCGTTGTGTTCGGCCGACGACGAGTGCGCGGCTGGCGTCTGTCGCGGTGTTCGGGTCGATTTGCCCGCCGCGCGCACCCAAGGCGGCCAGACGGCGGGGGTCTGCCTCGAGCTGCCCGGCTCCGGCGCGGCCTGCGGCACCGACTGCGCCGACGGCGAGATCTGCGGCGCGTGGTTCGCGGGTGGCCTGGCCAATCCCGGGGTCGACGTTGTCGTTGAAGGACGCTGCCAAGACGTCGACCCGATCGGCGCCGAGCTGGGCGCGACCTGCGACGACGCCTTCGACTGCGCCCACGGCAACGGCTGCGTGCCCGACCTCGAAGGCGTGCTGCGCTGCGTTGCGCCCTGCGTCGCGGCCGACGCCTGCAGTGGCGGCAAGTACTGCATCCCGCGCGACGCTCTGCCCGCGTTCGCCGGCGCGTCGCCGGTCGTACATGGCGCCTGTTTGCGCGTGCCCGACCGCGTCGGCAGCGGTGGACCATGCACCGCTGACCGCGACTGCCTGGGTGAAGAGACCTGTCACGCCGAGGCGTTGCCGGGCGGTGATGTGACCCGCTACTGCGCGCGCGGCGACGGCTTCTTCACCGTCGGTCAGCCCTGTATCAACGCTGGCCAATGTGCCAGCAGTCTGTGCGTCGCTGGCGTCTGTGGCGGTCTCTGCGACGACGATATCGATTGCGGCTCACGCCTGTTCTGCGTGGCCGATGGGCGCGTCGATGACGCCGGCGTGGTGCTGGGCGGAGAGTGTCAGGCCCCCGACTCTGGGTGTGTGCGCGACATCGACTGTGACGGCATCGCCGGCTGCGCCGATGGGCAGTGCCTCTGCACAGGGCGCCAATGCGCGCGGGGTTGCCGGTTCCCGGCGGCCTGCGACGGCGGGTTGCACTGCCGCGAAGACAACATCTGTGCGCCCTTCTGCCGCGATGATGAGGCCGAGCCGAACGACGCCATGGGCGACGCCACGCGGCTGCCCCTGGGTCGCGCCGCAGCACGGGTCGAGCAGACCGCCCAGCTCTGTGATGGCTCCGCAGTCGATTGGTACAGCGCCGTCGCGCCGGGCCTGCCCTTCCGATTCATCGTTGAGTCGCTGACCGAGGGCGTCACCCTCGACGTGGCGCTGGTCGACGCGTTCGGCAACCGCCTCGCCGAGCCCGCCCCCAATGGCGCCGGGCTCGAACTGCTCATCGACGATCCCGAAGACGTTGTCGCCCTGAGCGGGCAGTTGGTCTTCCTCATCGTGCGCGGCAGCGGCGTTGAAGGCGGCGCCGAGTACCGCGTGATTGGCGAGTTGCAGGCGCCTGACTGCCCTGATCCGGCGGTCGAACCGCGCGACGAACCCTGGCTGTACACCGAGTTGCTGGCCGATCCGGCCGTCGACGCCAGCGAGCGCGTGAACGCTTGGATTTGCCCCCAGGACACCGATTGGTATGCCATCAGCCTGCAGGGTGGGGATCGCCTGACCCTCGACGTCGAGGTGCTCGGCAATGACGTCGATCTGCCCGCTGAGCTGACCGTGCAATTCGAAGGCCCTGACCATAGCCTGGTGGGCACAGCGCTGGTCCGCAGCAGCATTCCAGGCGGGACCGGCCGGATCGTCTTCGACATGCCGGTTATGCAATGCATCGACCGCTTCTGTCATGTCGAGGGCATCCGCACCCGCGTCTTCTGCGCCGAGCGCGCCGACCTGTGCTCAAGCATGCCGTGGCTTGTGCGGGTTGAGGGCACCGAGACCAACACGCAGAGCGCCTACACCCTCGACGCCTCGATCACGCGCGCCGACGCCAACCTGCGCTGCGTGCCCGACCTGTTTGAGCCCGACATCGTCTTTGACGATCCCGACCGATTCCAGGCGATCGTCGGCCCGCAGAGCGTCGAGACCGTGCCCGGCCTGCCCGGCGTCCTGACCTTCCCCTACTACCAGTGGCAGACGATGGACGCGCGGGCGTGCGGCGGCGACGACGGGGTGGCCCAGGCCACCGACAGCGACCGAGTCCTCATGTTCCTGCAGCCCGGCGATCGCATTGAGCTCGACCTGAGCCAAGACGGCGCCCAACGCCTGCAGATCGACTTCTACGCGCAGCAAGAAGACAACAGCATCGAGCAGGAAGAATTTGAGGTCTCGGTGCAGCCGGTCTACCGCACGATCTTCGATCCGCAGTTCGCCGGGCAGCCGCCCTTCAACAACGGGCGCTACTACGGCCTCGGCATCGTGCGCGGCGGCAATGACGGCG
>JBNMOZ010000726.1:0-3150 GCA_051276005.1 Bradymonadia bacterium
TGGTGCGGTCAGCGAAGGCGCTGACGGCTTTAATATCGGCGAGAGACATGGGTCGAACGCGAATCAGGTCCATCCTCGGGACACTAGCATTATACTCTTGATGTGGCGCGATGGTTGCGCCGGCAAGGGATGTGATCGATGCAACGATGGGCTGGGTTTTTGTGTCTGCTGTTCTTGGTGCGCTGCAACGGCGACGGCTGTGATGGTGAGGGTCTCAAGCCGTGCGAAGGGCTGGCGAACGCCGACCGACTCGGGCAGGCCTGCATGGCCGACGTCGACGGATGCACGTTGCCGGGCGTCCTGCGCTGCGATCTGGTGGTGATGCCCAACGTTGTGCAATGCCAGCCCGACGACCCGCGCCCCGCCGAGGTCTGCGACGACGCCGACAACGACTGTGACGGCGTGACCGACGAGGCCGTGCAGAACGCGTGCGGACAATGTGGGCCAGTCCCCATCGAAGCCTGCAACGGCATCGATGACGACTGCGACGGCGACACCGATGAGGCGCTCGACGGCGAGGCCTGTAGCGACGGCATCGGGGCCTGCCGCGCCGACGGCGTTCAGCGCTGCCAAGGCGGGGTTGAGGCATGCGACGCGGTGCCGCTCGATCCCATGGGCGAGACCTGCAACGGCGCCGATGACGACTGCGACGGAGCGACCGACGAGATCGAGGCCGTGCCGTGCAGCGATGGCGTCGGAGCCTGTGCTCGCGACGGCCAACGCGTCTGCCAAGTGGGGGCGTTCGTCTGCACCGCTATGGCGGCCGATCCAGGGACCGAAGCCTGCAACCGGACCGACGATGACTGCGACGGCACCGTCGACGAGGTCGACGACGGCGTCATCGACGGCTGCGCCCTGCCCTTCGTCGCCGCCCACACCTGCGCTTTGGGTGCCTGCGGCGTCGACGCCTGCGTAGACGGGTATCGCGACGAAGACGGCGACGCCGCCAACGGGTGCGAGTGCAACGACGACGAAGATCTGCCCGACGCGAACGCCCGCGACTCGAACTGCGACGGCATCGACGGCATGGCCAACGCGTCGATCTTCGTCGACGCCGCCAGCGGAGACGACGGGCGTGACGGGGCGATCGATCGCCCTGTCCAGACGATTGGCCGCGCCGTCGCCATCGCCAATGGCCGCCCCATCCTGGTCGCCGCCGGTGAGTACATCGTGCAGGCCGAGGCGCTGCAATTGCCCGCTGGCGTCCGCATTCACGGTGGCTACGCTCGAATCGACGGGGTCTGGAGCCGGCCGTTCGGCGTGTCGCGAATCAGCGGTCATCACCAGGTGCTGCGCTTCGTCGGCGATGGCACCGCGTCCATCCTCGACGCGCTCGACATCGACGCGCATGACGCACCGGCGGGCGTCAGCAGCATCGCGGTCATCGCGCGCGGCGACGGCCTGCTGATCAAGTCCTGCTCTCTGCGCGCTGGCAACGGCGGCGACGGCCTGCAAGGCACCGCTGGGTTGTCGGGGACTAACGCAGGTCGAGGGTTCAACGGCCTGCCCTTCGACTCGGACTTCTGTCCGGGCTGTCGCGGTACAGGCGCGCCCGGAAATTGCGACAACGCAAGCGGTGGCGACGGCGGCTCGGGCGCAGGCTCGAGAGGTCTGGTGCGTGCGGGTGCCGGAACAAACGCGCGCTTCAGGCCCTTGGGCGGACGCGGCGGACCCGCCGGCGACGTCGCGAGCGCAGGTATGCCGGGCACCCACGGACAGCCCGGCGAAATGGGCACCCCCTCGGACGGCGGCTCGAGCCGGGGCAGCATTGAGCCTGTCACCGACGCCTGGCGGCCTGCCGCGACGCTCGCCGGCGGTGTCAACGCGACCGCGGGCGGCGGCGGCGGCGGCGGCGGCGGCGGCGGACGGCGTATTAATGGGACCGGTATCGGTGGCGGCGGCGGCGGCGGCTCTGCCGCGGGCTGCGCCGGTCAACCCGGTGGCGGCGCTCTGGGCGGTGGCGCGTCGATCGCGCTGCAGGTTATCGGCGGCACCGTGCAAATCGCGGGCTCCACGTTGCGTGCAGCGTTGGGGGGCGTCGGCGGCGCCGGCGGGCGCGGCGGCGAAGGTCGCTTTGGCAGCGCTAGCACCACCGGCGGGCTGGGCTGTGAGGGCTGTGGCGACGGCGCGCCCGGCGGAGACGGCGGCAATGGCGGGTGTGGCGGCATGGCGGGCGGCGGCGCTGGCGGTCATTCTTTGGCCGTCCTGCGGGTCGCTCTGCCCGACGCGCCGGCCGCGATTCGCCTGCAAAACACCCCGGATCTCAACGGCGCTGACATCACGTTGCGCGCCGATACGGCAGGTGACGCGGGCGCTGGCGCGTCGCGTTTCGGCTGTAGTTTACCCGCCAACGACGGCGACGATGGCCTCACGGTGCCGGTCGCCTGCTGCGACCTCGCCGAGCAGGTCTGCCAGACCATGGCGGCCTGCGAGTAGGCATGGTAAGTCAGCGCGTCGTATAGCAGCCGAAAGCAGGCCCCATGAACGTCGCTCCGTTGCCGTCCATCGAAGAACTCGCCGCCCACCTCGAAGCCTGGACTGCGAAGCCGGGTACCGCCGTTGACGCCGTCGTCGCGCGGGTCGAGGGCGAAGCGGTCCTCCTGACCTTTGAGGGCGGGACCGGGCACGCGCCGCTGGCCGAGTTTGGCAAGCCCCCAGCCCCCGGCGACACCTGCCGCGCGTACGTCGATGAGTACGCGGGCGATGCCGCGGTCCTCTCGCTGCACAAGGCGGCCCGGATCGACGTCTTCTCGCGCTTGCAGGCCGCACAAGAGGCCGGCACGCCGCTGCACGCTGACGTGCTCAGGGTGGTGCGCGGCGGTCTGTCGGTTCAGGTGTTCGGCGTCAAGGTCTTCTTGGCCGCGAACAACCTCGCCGAGCGCCCAGCGCGCCTCGAAGACTGGCTGCAGAAGAGCCTCGAAGTGCGCGTGCTGACCCTCGACGGCTTCAAAGGCCGCGTCGAGGTGGCCCACGCCGACGTCAAGATTGAGAGCCCCGAGGAGGTCCAAGCGCGGATCTTCGAAGAGCTCGAAGTGGGCGCCATCGTTCACGGCACCGTGCGCCGCTTCGCTCAATTCGGCGCCTTCGTTGATCTGGGTGGATACGATGGCTTGGTGCCGACCGCTGAGCTGTGCTGGGGTCGCATCCGCG
>JBNMOZ010000727.1:0-3147 GCA_051276005.1 Bradymonadia bacterium
CTTGGAGGTCGACCGCGACGCCGGGGAAGGGCGCGGGGTCGACCCGCTCATCGAGGCGACAGGGCTGCGCTACCAAATCGCGACGCGCATGACCTCGTGGATCGCGCAGACCACCGAGCGCACGGTGGATCCCACCGATCCGACGCGCACCGCCGTGATGCCGCATTTGCTGGCGGCGGGTATGTCGGCCGAGGGGGTGGGGCTGCGCATGCCTCAGCCTTCGGTCGCCGCGATGGCGCCGCTGACCGGCATGGCAGCGCCCATGCCTCGTCGGTCGGTGCCGGTCCAAGCCCCAGGCGCCAGCTTCGGGGGGGCAGCGCCGAAGAAGAGCGCCCAGAGCCGGAGCCGCGCCGCGTCGAACCAGTCGGAGCGCTACGCACCGCCCCTGGGGCCGCCCCAGCCGACGCGGCATGAAGAGCCGCCGATGGAGGTCGACGAGAGCACCGCATCGCCGCGCCGCGAACACATCGTCGATGAGGACGATGTGTTCGACGGCGCGGTGCCGACGCCGGCGCCGGCGCCGCTGCGGGCTACGCCGCAGGCCACGCCGTTGCAGGGCCGCATCGTGAGCCAGACCGACGATCAGCTGGTGGTCAGCGCGACCGTCCAGATGGCCCGACAGTGGCGGGCCGGCGAGACGGTGAAGATCGTGTGCGTCGACGGCACGGCGATCGAGGTCGAGGTGGACGTGGACTTGACGACGCGCGACGGGGTGATGCAGGCCGGCCAGGGCGTGCGCCTGTGTCTGCGGCTGTCGCGGGCGTTGGCGAGCCGCGTCGTCTCGCTGCGTCTCGCCAACGGGACCGTGTTCCTGTTGTGAGCAGCCTCTCCGCCATCGCCGCCGGTGACGCCCGCGCCTTCGGGCAGTGGATGAGCGCGGCTGAACCCCGCGTCCGCCTGAGCCTGCGCAGCTTCGCGGCCCAGGTCGACACCGAGGCGGTGGTGCAGGAGAGCTTCCTGCGCGTGTGGCAGGTCGCACCGCGCATTGAGCCCGACGGCAAACCCGAGGTTCTGCTGCGCTTTACGGTGCGCGTCGCCCGCAACCTGGCCATCGACCATGTGCGCCGCGACCGACGTATGCAGCCCACCGATGCGGCCACCCTCGACCGCATGCGCGACGCTGAAGTGCCGCCCGCGCAGACGCCCGATCCGCTGCTGCGCCGGACCATTCAGCAGTGCCGGGATGCGTTGCCCAAAAAGCCGGCACAAGCCCTGACTGCGCGGTTGAGTGTTGGTGGCCAGTCTCCCGATGCGACTGTCGCAGGAGGCCTGGGCATGCGGCTCAACACCTTCTTGCAGAACCTGTCGCGCGCCCGGCGGCTGCTCGCGGCCTGTCTGACGAAGCAGGGAGTCATGCCATGAGCGTCAGCAGCCTCATCGAACAGGTGGTCGGTGCGTTTCGTGAGCGCGACCCGGACGGCCGCATCAAGACGAGCCCGGCTTGGCACGATCTGGAGGCAGCCGATCGCGAGGCCGCGTTCGAGGCGACCTTGACGCAGCGGTCGCTGGAGGCGGCGCTGGACGCGGATGGGTTGTCGAGCACGGCCCGCGCCGTCCTGGCCCGCATCGTCCAGGCGTAGTCAGCGGCCCTCAAGCCGCACCCCGTCGACCCGTCCAGTGGTCGTCGCCCGCAACACCACGGCCTCGACGACCTGACCCGCAAACGCCGACAGGTCGATCTGCACCACGGCGCTCTGTGGCAGAGGCACCCGGGCGTGCAGCGTGTCGCCGTTGAACTCAAGGTCGATCCAGACGTCACCGTCACGCCGATACTCAAGCTGCGCGTCGGCTGGGAGCAAGAACGGCCGGCCATCCATCAACCATTCACCGTCGCCGATCCCCTCGATCTGCACCGCGATGCCAAGCCCGTCAGCCTCGGCGTGCACCGTCAGCGCGTCACGCCAACTCAACAGCAAAGGTGGGCCCGTGAGCCGCGGCGGGACATCCGGCCGGACGATCGTGAGGTGGGCCTCGATCGCGGCGAGGCGCGCTTGGCCGTATGCGGTCTGCACGATATCGTCGGTGAGGGCTGCCGGATCATCCGTCGCCTCGCCGTCCACCGGATCGAGCTGACGGTCGTCACGCCAAGCACCCAAAGCGTCGATCACGACGATCGGTCGGTCGCGCAGCGTGCTGCGTCGGCCGAGCACCAGGGAGCGAATCAACGCGCCGGACGGGTCGACCGCGATCGGGGCATCGGGGTCTTCGAGGCGCCGGTTGACGGGCGGCCCGACGCGGGGAATCCACGCCCACCCGGCAGCAGCTGCGGCGGCGCGTCCAGCCCGCAACCTCGCGGTGCCCTGGGTGGACTGATCAGGATCGGCGCCGGCACGGGTGCGGGGGATGATGCCGTCAGCAGCGGGCCAGGGTCGCTCGTCGACATCAACCTCGATCAGCAGCGCCGGGTCGATGGGCAGCGCGGCCAAGCGTGTCCGCAGCGCGTTGAGCCCCGACCGATCCGGCGGCGGCGCGATGACGAGCACGGGACGGCCAGCCAAACGAATCGCGCTGGGATCGTCGAGCGCGCGCGCGGCCAGCCAGCTCACATCGGCGGCGGCTTGTTCGGCGCGGTCGGTCATCACGTAGAACGGCGCGCTGGGCAGGCCGTTCGCCAAGCGGCGCAGTAAGACCTCAGCGCCGGGTGACTCGGGCCCCCGCCAGTCGACGAGGACCGGCGCGGCAAGGTCGGCGAAGACCGCTGGCGTCTGTGGCGGATCGAGCGCGGCCCGCAGCCCGTCGGCCGGATCGTCGTGGCGTTGCAGGTACCAGACGCGGCGATCGACGGGCGGGATCGTTGCCGGGGCGGCGTCGACCGCGGGCGCGGCGTCGACGATGGCCATATCGATGGGGGCGGCGTCGGCGTCTGTCTGTGCGTCAGGCGCACCCCCGATACGGATCGGCACCCGCGGCGCGTCGGCGCGATCGGCGCAGCCGGCGAGCCCGAGCGCGGTGATGAGCATGATGAGAGGCCAGCGCATGGGGGCATCATGCGCCATGCGAGCGCATCACTGCACGTGGGTTGGTTCAGTCGAGTCGACTGACTTCTACGACCGCGCACGGGCGTCAGCGCCGTCATCGATGTCGCAGATCAGGCCAGCGGTACAGCGACGCAGTACTGCAAGGCAGTCGCCCGCGGACTGATCGCGG
>JBNMOZ010000728.1:0-3132 GCA_051276005.1 Bradymonadia bacterium
GCTGCGGATGAGCATGCGGCCCTTGCTCAGCTCGCGCCGCTCGCCACTGAAGGCCGCCTCGATGCGCGGATCGAGATCCTGCGTGCCCCGCCCAAACACCGCTTGGGCCTGGTCTGTCGCGCGCCGGATCACCGGTCCCTGCCGGACGGCGAAGATGCGCAGGCCCAGCGCATACCAGAGCACCACGGTCGCGATCATGAGCGGCGGCATGACAAAGCCACCCGCCGCTGCATACTCGCGCAGCGCCTCGATCATGAGGCCACCATCGCGCCGCCCGGGCTGCTCGCGACGTCGCTGGCCGGGCGACGCGGGCCGACGGGCGCCTGGGACTCATCGGGCGCGTCCAAGCGACCCACCCGCGCGACGTTCATCAAGTGCAGCGCGCGCTCTTCGAGCCGGCTCTTGAGCGTCCCGGCCCAGCCCGACAGCAAGTTGCCAAGCATCAGCGCGGGGATGGCCACGATCAGGCCCAACTCGGTGGTGATGAGCGCCTCGGAGATACCGCCTGAGAGCAGCTTGGGGTTGCCGGTGCCAAACTCAGTGATCACGTCGAACGTCGAGATCATACCGGTCACCGTGCCCAGCAAGCCCAGCAGGGGCGCGACCGCGGCGATGATCAGGATGGGTGCGCCGAAGCGATCCAAGCGCCGCTCCTCGCCGACCAAGCGCTCCGCGACCAAGCTCTCCATCACGTCGCGTTGCACGCCAGACCGCTCGCCCTCTTCGATGCCCAGCACAACGCCTTCGAGCACCCGGGCGGTGCCGCCCCGCGCGCCGCGACACGTGTCGAGCGCCGCGCGGATGTCACCGGCGACGACCGCGCCTTCGACCCGCGCGATCAGGCCCCTGCCCGAGCCGCCCGCCCCGATAAGCAGCGCGATGAAGCGCGCCGTGACCAGCAGCAGCGCGAAGGCGCCGATGCCGACGATGACCCAGGCGATGGCGCCCCCGCTCTGCACGATCTGCAACGCGGTCTTCTCGGGTCGCGCTTCGAAGTTCTTCTCGGCCGACTCGAACAAGAAGAGCGACATCGACGCCGGGCTCTCGCCTCTCGCCAACGCCCGCGCCGTCTCTTCGCCCCGCGGCGCTCCGTCCTTCGCAAGATCGAGCTTGAACTTGCCGCCGCCCGCGGGGGTCAACGCGCCCGCGGCCGTGGCGCTGACCCCGAAGACGGCGATGTCGCCCAGCCGCACGAGCGTGCCGTCGACCGCTTTGCCGTCCGCGAGGAAGAACTGACCGGGGGCGCTGCGCACGCCGCCGCGCTCGGCGAGCAGCGCGTCGATGTGCCCGAAGCCCGCCGCGATCTTCGCGGCCTCATCGCCGGCTTCGGGCAGGGTGATGGCGAAGGGCGTCAGGCTGCGATCGACCGCCTGCACGAGGCCTTCGAGGTTCGACTGGCCCTCAGCCGCCTGCTCGGCGTCGCGCTCGAGGGTGCGCAGCGTCTCGCCCATCTTGTCGGCCCGCATGCCCAGCGAGAGCACCGTCTTCTGCGACACCGCCAGCTGCCCTTGGGCGCGGCGCTTGGCCTTCTTGTTGTCGCGCTCGACGGTCTTGAGCCGCTCGGCGAGGGCCGTCTTCTCGGCTTCGAGGAACGCGAACTCCTTCTTATAGGCGAGCTCGAGGCGATCGACCTGCCCCGGCTGGGCGAGCGCCGGCTTGGCGGGCTGAGTGACCGCCGGCTGAGCGAGCGCCGGCTGAGCGAGCGCCGGCTGGGCGACGCAAAGGACGAGCAACAAGACCCTCATGTGCCGTCCCCCAAGAGCATCGTCGGCACCTCGAAGTGCCCGATGCGAATCTGCTTCTTGAAGGCGTCGAACAGCGCCGTGATCTGGCGCGCGCTCGCCTCATCGGTGACTGGCCGCGTCTGCCACGCGTCGCCGCTGCGCCCCACCACCCCCACCCGGCCATCGCCGGTGCGGTAGTACAGGCCGACCATGCCCATGCGGATGACGTCGACGAGCATCTCGCCGTCAGGCAGCGTGATGGTGTCGCGAAACAAGCCGGTGTCGCCGGCCAGCCGCAGCTCATCCTCGGCCATCGCCCACAGCCGCGAGAGCGCCAGGTGCGGGGTCAGCAAGCCGTCGGCGAGCTTGCGCGACAGGTCGTCGACGGCCTTGAGGCGCGCCGCCCGCTTGAAGGGCAGGCTCGACGCGATCCGGGCGCGCACCCGCGCGGCCGCAGTCTCGAAGACCGGCACCAGCGTGGTCTGGGCCTGCTTCGCCGCGAGCACGCTCTGCTTCTTGGCGTTGAGCGTCTCTTCGATCTGCGCGACCCGCAGACCCACGCGGGTGCGTTCGGCGTCGAGCTCGGTCTGCTGAGTCGCCAGCGCCCGGCGCTGATCGCGCCCAGACCGACGGGCCTCTTCAACCTGGTCGTTGAGCTGCTCGACCTCAGAGCGCAGTGAGACAAGGGCCTTGGCGAGACCGTCGACTTCTCGCGCGAGAGCGGGCGAGGCGACGCAGAGGAGAGCGGGGATGAGCCCCCAGAGCGGCAAGCGCATACGTATCCTTAACGCGATTAGTTGGCGTCCCAGTTGGTCCAACCGGCGGTCCAGTCGACGTCGCCGAAGGCGCCGATGTAGTCGGTCTGCTCGAAGAAGCTGTCGTCGGGCGTATCACCGGCGCCGCGCACGACCGAGTTGGCCAACGGCACCAGGTCGGGGGCTGTCATGTCGGTCAGCGTCGGGTCAGCCAGCATCGGATCGCCAATCTGGTTGGCGGCGTTGAGGCCCCAGAAGCCTTCGACCGTGAACGGCGCGCCGTCGAGCTCAGGCTCGACGAAGTTCGCGCTGTCGGGGCAGAAGAGCAGGCTGTTGTTGACCGCGAGCGCGCCCGAGAGCATCTCAGCGTCCCAGGCGTTGCCGAAGGTGGCGTTGTGGTCGATGGCGAAGCAGGCCTCGCCGAAGTTGGCGACGATCATGTTGCTGATCCAGGCGCCCGTGCCCTCGCGCAGCAGCACGCCCAGGTCGGAGTTCTCGCCGCCCGAGCCCAAGATCGTCAGGTTGGAGAGGATCGGCTCCGAGCGGGGCTCGGCGTCGTTGTTCTCGCCGTTGTTGTCGGCCTCGATGCCCTGATCGCCCGCGTCGTCGTACTGCACGGCGGCGATGAACTGCCCGCGGCCGCGCCACCCGTC
>JBNMOZ010000729.1:0-3130 GCA_051276005.1 Bradymonadia bacterium
GTGTCTTGCGTCAACACCACGCAGCGGTGGTCCGCGAT
Organism: Bradymonadia bacterium; assembly: GCA_051276005.1. GTDB lineage: Bacteria > Myxococcota_A > Bradymonadia > UBA7976 > UBA1532 > JBNMOZ01. The sequence continues at coordinate 39 of JBNMOZ010000729.1, forward strand.
GTCCTCCTTGGCGATGGCCCCTTCCTGGACGACTGGCTTATCGCGCTCGGACTCAGCGCGGCCGAGCGCGGCGCGTTTGCTCGTCGGCTGGATGCATCACGCGAGCAGACCGTGATGCTCGAGAGCCTCGCCGACGACATCGCGGGGGCTCGGGTTGTCGTCTTCGCCAAGGCGTTCTCACATGTCATGCGTGACGCGGTCGGCGACCATCGCTTTGAAGCGATAGTCACCGCGAATATGCCCCCGAGTTGACGGTCGCGCTGGCGGCAGCCCTGCTGCTTGCGGGCGCTGGCGTTGACTCCGACTACCAACGCGCGGTCAGTGTTCTCCCTGAGCAAGCCGTGGCTGGCTGGCGCGTGATCGTGCGAGACGCAGCGCGACCATTCGGGACGGGGCTCGACCAGGACGAGATCTTCGACGCGGATCGGCGCGAGATCTACTTGTACGCGCACACCGAGACGCAAACGCCCACCAGCAGCGCCCGCGCCATCGTCTTCTCGCTCGTCTTCGCCTTGGACGCCCGCCTGGGTTGGTCTGATGATCCGGCCTGGCGCCGGCTGGATGGATGGTTCGGCACCCTCAGCGGCGTCCTGCACCCTCTTGCCCATGTCGCAAACACCCATCCGGATGGGTTCGCCGACGCGCGGGGCATGCGATCGCCGCGTCATGGGCTGGCTACGCTGGCGGCCCACCTGCTGGTCCCGACCCCCAAGGATGATCTGCATTGCCGTCTGCCGGGTCATCTGCGGTTGATACGCGCGCGTTTTGCCGAAATCGATGCGCGATGGGCGGCGCCCGATTGGCCGAAGCGGTCGCCCTGCGGCGCGTTCGAGGCCTGGGCAGACCTCGACCGACTCATGAGCGTCGAGGTCTGCCTCGCCGCGCCGTCCAGTCGCCAGGCGGCCTCGGCATTCGGTCACCTCTTTCTGCGCTCCGTGCATCGCGATGCGGCAGATCCTCAGCGCGAGGGGGTCACGCGCGCCTTCACCTTCCTGGCAGAGACGGGGATTGAGCCCGGGCTGGGAGAGTCGCTGCGTGGCTTGGTCGGGGTCTTCGCGGCGGTGCTGTTCGAGAAGCCATTCAGCGAGCTGCACGAGCAATATGTCGTCATCGAAGGGCGAGATCTGACCTGCTGGCCTCTCGATCTCGACGCGGATGAGCGACGGCGCCTCTTCGAGGCGACGTGGACGGCTCTGCACGCGGCCGAGTACGACTACTACTTCTTCGACCGCAACTGCGGATCGCTCCTGGCTCGGGTGGTCGAGTCGTCGCGCTCGTCGGATGAGCCGCTGCGAATCCCCGGCAGTTTAGGTGTCGCGCCGACGGCGGTGCTCGACGGGATGCGTGCGGCGCGCAACGCGGCGGGCCGCCCGCTGCTGGCAAGCGCGCCGACCCGATATCGCAGCAACAATGGATTGGCCCGCGCGGCTGAGCGTCGCCGAGCGCAGGCGGCTGCGCGTTTGAGCGCGGTTGTCCCCGCCTTGGCCCCGTTGCTCGCCGACGCCGATTCACCCTCGGCCGAACGCCGCGTTGAGGCCTATCGCGCGCTCGTGGCGCCGCTCAGCCAACGCGCCTTGTTGGACGCTGATGTTCAGCGTTGGCTCTCGACCTCAAATCGAGTCGAGCTCTACATCTCGACGCGCGCGAACATCGCGGCCCTGCGCGTGGCCCAGCGGCGACGGGTGGCGGCGGCCAACGCGGCGCGGGGTCGGCTGCTCGCCGAGGTGAAGGCGACCATGCAGGCTGCAGGGCCCAAGGCCGGCGTCCGTATGCAGATCCTCGAGCGCGGGTGGCTCGACCCACGCCCCAGCAAGCGCGCCGCGGTTTACATGCAGGTCGCCGATTGGCTGGCCGAACCGATGACGCCGGCGCTCGCTGACTGCCTGCGCCGAGTCGCGCTGTTTCACTGGATGTTCGAGCCGCGCAGCAAGGCGCGTCCACAACGCGAGTTGATCAAGACGCTCTTTGAGCCCGAACCCAAGGTGCCCCTCGCGAAGCAAGCGTGGCTGGGGCCGTATGCGTTCTTGGCCGAGCCCGTGGCCGTGGCGCAGGTCTCTGAGGCGCTCTTGACGGCTCAGCGCACCCGACAGGCGGTCCATCGAGCCCGTGGATCGCGCGCTGCGATTGCGGTCGACGCACCCGATGAGCTTGGGACGCGGTACTCGGGCTTCAGCCGCTTGGATCTGGGTGCGCGTGGCTACGACTCAGGACAGGCTGCGGTGCGGCTCGCGGGGGCCGCGCTCGATGAGCCTCTGGGCGATATTCGAGCGCATGGGGTCCGCGAAAATGGCGGGATGACAGTCTTGCGTACCGACGGTGCGTGGACTTGGAGCGACGGTGGGCTGCGGTTCCTAGAGCTGGAGAGTCGGCTGATTGGGGTTCGAGACACCGGCCGCGAGTTGAGGATGGACGCCGCCTGGCACGGCATCGATGGGTCAGGCCTGGCCATCGATTGGGGGTGGCGACGGGGCGGCGGCGGGCGCGCCCTGGCCAGCGTCGAAGCGTTGTGGATCTTGGCAGCAGGCCCCCGGCTGGCCGACCACCTGCTGATCTCGGCCGGCCCAGTGATCGGCAGCCTCTGGGACGTGCCCGACCGTGGCGCGCTCGCGGTTGGCGGGCTGCGCGGAGCGCTGGAAGCCCGCGTTCGGCTCGGGGCGCACGTTCTGGTCACGACTCTGGCAGCCACGCCACTCGTCGAGTGGGGGAACGTGACCCCTGATTTGCTCGCGGAGGCAGTCGCGGGTCTCCGGCTGCGGGTGCTCGATGAGGTCTGGGCGTGGATGGGGCCCGCTGGCCTGACGTTCGTCACCGGCGTTCGAGTGGGCGCGGGCACGCTGCCAGTCCAGCTGGGCGGTCGCGAAGCTGGGGTTCGTTTCGACCTCTCGGTGAGCGTGGATTGATGAGCGCGGATTGGCCGCCGGCGCTGCGCCATGGGTGTCAGTGTATCGCCTCGCGCCACTTGCACGGCGAGGCATGCTGCGCTTCAGCGATGGGTCGATGGATGGCACCGCACCATCCTCAAGGTGGGTGGGCGCTGTTCGCCGTCTGCGGTCGCCCGAGCTTGGTGTTGAGAGCAGTTCAATCAAAGATCC
>JBNMOZ010000730.1:0-3125 GCA_051276005.1 Bradymonadia bacterium
GCCCCAGAGCTGGACGCTGCCGCCCCAGAGCTGGACGCTGCCGCCCCAGAGCTGGACGCTGCCCAGCCTGCGCCCGACGCCGCCCCACCAGAACTGGACGCCGCTCCGCCTGTCCCCGACGCCGCAATTGCGGTGTGCGGAGATCGCCTCATCAACGGCGACGAGGCCTGCGATGACGGCGACGCGATCACCAACGACTGCGCGATCGACACCGGCCCCTGCACGGTCTGCATGGCCGACTGCAACCGCGGGCCGGGCGTCGAGGTGCCCGCGCCACGGGTCTGGGATGGCGAAGGCGGGGATGGCCTGTGGGCGACCGCGCTCAACTGGTCGCCCGATGGCGTGCCCGGCGTCGACGAGTGGGTGGTGGTCGGCGCGGGGGCCGACGTGACGGCCGAGGCCATACGCTGCCGGCATCTGACGATCGACGTGGGCGCGTGGGTCCGTCAGAGCGCCCGCGGCTTGTCGTGCAGCGTGCGGGTCGACGGCACGTTTGAGGCCAGCGCCGATGGGCTGATCCCCAACGCCAGCACCGTTACGCTCGCCGGCACTCTGGCCGCCCGCACGCCGTGGGTCGACGCGGCGGGCACGCCATTCATCTTCGAAGACGGCGCCCGCTTCGAGAACCCCAACCTCGCGCTGCGGGTGCGGCTCGGTGTCGCGATGACCTTCGTGCTGTCGCCGGCTGGGTTTGGGACGCTGGTGGCCGGGGCGCTGCTCGAACCGGCCGGCTGGAGCGACCTGGCGCTGGCGGTAGACGTCTCACGCTATGTGGGCGACGCGGCGCAGATCACGCTCATGGACTTCGGCCGCAGCGATCCCGCGTTCGCGATCTCGGCCGATCTCGCCTTCGAGCGCGTGGCGCCGGACGCGGGGCCCGACGCGCGCCTGCGGTGGGACGCGGCGTCGGCGCGGCTTGAGCTTGTGTTGGGTCCGCGCGCGCCCCCCGACGATGTGCGTGTCGTGCTCACGCCCGCGGCCCCGACCGGGGCCGGCGCAATCCGCGCCGAGGTCGAGACGGCGCATCCGACGGCGCGTCTCGAGTTCGCGTGGTTCATCGACGACGCGCCGGCGGTGGGGCAGGGGCCCGTGCTCGCGGGTGGGTTCGCGCGGGGCAACACTGTGCGGGTCGAGGTCAGCGCCGTCACCGTGGACGGCCGCACTGGGCCGTTTCGCGCGCAGACCGCGATCGCCAACGCGCCGCCGAGCATCGAGGCCCTGACCATCGTGCCGGCGCAGCCGACCATCGCCGATCGATTAACCCTCGACGGGGCGCTCTGGGATGCAGATGCAGCCGATGTGCCGCGGCTCGTGGACTGCGTGTGGCAGCGCTGGCGCGACGGCTGGGTCGACATCCCCCTCGCGAATGGGGCAGAGCTCGCGGCGTGTGACGCGCGGGCTGGCTGCGCAGCGGGCGCCCAGGTGCGGGCGCTCTGCGCAGCCACCGACGGCGCAGCGCAGAGCGCGCCGGTCGCGTCCAACGCGGTGCGCTTGGTTGAGGCGGTCTGCGCGGTCGACGATCCGATCTGTCAGCCGCCCGCGTTCGGCGGGGTGCCGACGGTCGATCCCCTCGACTACGGCTATTGGTACTGGCCGACCAACCACCGACCCGTTGAGACCTGGCCGGTCTATCAGCGCGTCATGCACTTCCTCACCGGGCGCTACGCGCTCGCCTTCAACGAAGAGACCGGCGCCATCGCGCACTTCGGTCTGCTCACCGACCAGCAAGACGCCGACGCGGCGGCGCACCGCGATGTGGCCGACGTCGAGGCGCTGCCAGGCGCCAACATCGCGTTCGAAGCCGGGCCCGCAGACGCAGCCATCGTCGCCACCGCGTTTCGGGCGGGCGAGGGCCCCCGCGACGATCGGGCCTTGTTGAGCGAGGGCGGCCGCGTCATGAACCGCGTCGAGTTTCGCGACGTCGAATACGCCGCGTCGCCCGACCTGGCCGGCCGCGTCGAGATCGCTGCGATGCCGCGGCATGTCGTCTTTCATCACCGCGTCACCGCGCAGGACGCCGGCGCCGCTTCAACCGCGGCGCGCGTTCGCCTGGGCGGTGCGTTCTTGAACGATCTCGGGGTTGTCGACTGGCTCAGCCCAGAGCGGGCCGTGCGCATGACCGACGCTGACGGCGTGGGGTGGGTGTTCGTGGTCTACGATCAGGCGGGGTCGACGACGACGCTGCGCCTGGCCGAGGATCAGCAGACGCTGGTCGCGGAGCGGACGGCCGACGCGCCGAGTGACAGCACGTCCATCGCGCTCATCGCCATCCCGACGACCGGCCTGACGGCGCCTTTGCTCGATCTGTACGTGCACCCCGAGATGGGCGCGTCGATTCGATATACGCTGCTCGATCGCGACGGGGTGGTCGCTCGACCCACGCTCGATGTGCCCTGGGACGAGAGGCTGGGCGCCTATCGCGTCGATCTGGGCACGTTGCGGCGCGCGGGCCTCGACGGGTCGCGCAACTACGATGAGCGCCCCGAGCTGCACAACTGGTACGGCCGCCATCAGCTGGCCATCGACACCCACGGTCAGGGCCCCATGCCGGTGCCGCTGGCGTTCTTCGGCAACGGCGGGGCGTCGCTGTCCATCACCGGTGGGGTGCCCATGCTGCGCGACGGCAACGGCGAGCCGATCGGCGTCGCGGTGCAGGTCTCCAAGAACTGGCACGACGCGTCGATGGGCGCCTGGTACCACCTGTATGCGCAGCCCATCTTTGACGGCGTCGAGGCCCAGACGCTCGAGCTCACGATGGCCTCATCGCGCTGGGGGGCCGATGCCTACGCGGCGTCGCACGCCCAGCTCAGCCTGATCGGCTACAGCAACGCGGGCGGGCATTGGGACGAGTCGGCGCTGGGCGTCTTCGGCGAGAGCATCACCTACGATCCCGACCTGGCCCTGGGGCGCGCGATGGTCGACGACGTCCGCCCCTTCTTGGTGCAGTCGGTCGATCGCTGGAACTGGACGGGCAACGTGGGCGGCGCCGACTTCCTACGCTATCGCACCGCCGCCGAACCGCAGTGGATACGGCGCCTCTCTCGCGTGCGCAGCCGGTACTTCGCGCCCGGCCCGAACCTGACCGACGTGGGCTACAGCGGCGTCTCCAGCGACGGGCGTATTCG
>JBNMOZ010000731.1:0-3118 GCA_051276005.1 Bradymonadia bacterium
CGTGACCGGTCGCCCGGTGGACGAGCGCGGCCCGATCAACGCGACCAAGTTCGCGGGGATCCACGCACCGCCGCCGCTGCTCGAAGATCAGAGCGTGACGGTTGAGTCGTTCGAGACCGGCATCAAGGTCGTCGACCTGCTCGCGCCCTATGCCCGAGGCGGCAAGATTGGCCTCTTCGGCGGCGCCGGCGTGGGCAAGACCGTGTTGATCATGGAATTGATCAACAACATTGCCTTGGGCAGTGGCGGCCTGTCGGTGTTTGCTGGCGTGGGTGAGCGCACCCGCGAAGGCAACGACCTCTATCACGAGATGGTGGAGTCGGGGATCATCGACGAAGAGAACTTGGAGAACTCCAAGATCGCCCTCGTCTATGGCCAGATGAACGAGCCGCCGGGCGCCCGCGCTCGCGTTGCTCTGTCGGCGCTGACCGTGGCCGAGCACTTCCGCGATGCGGAAGGTCTCGACATGCTCATGTTCGTCGACAACATCTTCCGCTTCACGCAGGCCGGCTCCGAGGTCTCCGCGCTGTTGGGTCGTATTCCCAGCGCCGTGGGTTACCAGCCGACGCTCGCGACCGAGATGGGCGCTCTGCAAGAGCGCATCACCTCGACGAAGAAGGGCTCGATCACCTCGGTGCAGGCCATTTATGTGCCCGCCGATGACCTGACCGACCCGGCGCCGGCTACGGCCTTCGCCCACCTTGACGCCACGACGGTGCTCAGCCGCAAGATCGCCTCCAAGGCCATCTACCCCGCTGTAGACCCGCTCGACTCGAGCAGCCGACTGCTCGACCCGACCGTCATCGGCGAAGAGCACTACAACGTCGCGCGCCAGGTGCAGCAGACGCTCCAGCGCTACAACGACCTGCAGGACATCATCGCGATCCTGGGTATGGACGAGCTGTCCGACGAAGACCGCGCCACGGTGGACCGCGCCCGCAAGATCGAGAAGTTCCTGTCGCAGCCGTTCCACGTCGCCGAGATCTTCACCGGCACCAAGGGTGTCTACGTGAAGCTCGAGGAGACCATCCGCAGCTTCAAGAAGATCCTCGACGGCGAGCTCGATCACATCCCCGAGCAGGCGTTCTACATGGTCGGCGGCATCGACGATGTGCTCGCGAAGGCCAAGAAGCTCGCTGAGAGCTGAGTGCGCTGCGGCGCTGCGGCGTCGCGTGCTGACACGCTGAGCGAGGCGCCCTCAAGGCGCCCAGCCCCCTCTTCTCACCTGATCAAACGGATGCGTAAACATGGCGAAGATGCGAGTCGAGATCGTCACGCCCACCGGCAGCGTGCTGGACGTCGAGGCGAACAGCGTGCGGATTCCGGGCGCGGTGGGCGAAGCCGACATCCTGCCGGGTCACCGACCGGCGGTCATCATGCTCAGCGGCGGCAAGATCCTGCTCGAGGGCAGCACGGGGCCATCGGATGCAGGCGAGACCGTCGCCATCCGTGGCGGCGTGGCTGAGGTGCGCCGTGATGGCGTGCTGATTCTGGCCGACGAAGCGACGACGCTGTCTGACTTCGGTCAGGACGAGGCCCGTGCGGGGCTGCGCGCCCTCAACGAGAGCATGACCTCGGGCACCCTCGACAACGAGCGGCTGCTGCGCATCGAGGCCGACCGACGGTTCTTCGAGGCCATCCTCAGCGCCTGAGCCATCCGGCTCGGCAGCCGTCGCCCAGCGCGACGCGCCCCCTTCTATGCTGCATCACATCTCGCTGCCGGTCTCGGACCTCGCGGCGTCCGTACGCCTGTACGACGCGGCCCTCGCGCCGCTGGGCTATGTGCGGGTGTGGTCGTTCTCTGACGCCGTCGGATACGGTCTACCGGGCGGCGGCGACAAGTTGGCCCTTAAATGCAGCCCCCTGATCGTGCAGCCTCCCAGCGCGGGCTTTCATCTGGCGTTGGCCGCCCCGACGCGCGCGGCGGTCGACGAGTTCTGGGCCGCAGCATGCGCCGAGGGCGCCATCGACAACGGCGCGCCGGGCCTGCGCGCCCACTACGGGCCAAATTACTACGCGGCGTTCATCATCGATCTCGACGGGGCTCACATCGAGGCGGTGACCAAGCACGCGCTCTGAAGTCGCCCGCCTCGCACCGCCACATGCCAGCCGCCGACGCCAAGCTGCTATCATGCGCGCATGCTCAGACGACTCATCACCTACGCACTCATGGGCGCTATCGTCGGCGCGCTCTACAAGCTCTTCACGAGCGGCAAGCAACGCAGGTTGCCCGGGATGCCCCGCGGCTGGCACGAGCTGGCCGAGCATGACGTCGTCGCCCGCGAGGCCATCGAGGTTGGCCAGCGGCTGCAAAGGCTCCTCGAAGACGAAGAGATCGACTTGCAGCACACGTTGAGCACCGATGTGCACGCCATCATCGAGACCATCGTCGGGCTGGTCACGACCCGCCGCGAGGTCGAGACGTACATTGACGAGCTTGGGGCGCACCCGGCCGGCCGACGCAAAGGCCGGCCGATGCCCGGCCAGGCCCAGCGCCAGCGCGAAGAGACCCGGACCGCCCTCGAAGCCCGCGCCGATCGCCTGGCCGAGGAGAGCCAACAGGCCGTAGCGGGACTGCGCGCGGTCTATTTCGAGATGCTCCAGACGCTTGAAGCCGGCGGCAGCGGCGGCCAGCTGGCCATCGAGCGCACGCGGGGGCTCGTCGACGATCTGCGCGCCCACGCCAAAGCGGAGGTCGAGATCCGCAACATGCTCGGTACCGACCGCGACCGGACCTGACGGTCACTGACGCGCAGCCTTGACCGGCGCACACGCGCAGCCCTCCCCCGCCCTCGCATGTGTGGAATTTGAGCCCACACCGCCCCCTGCCAGCGACTCAACTGAGAGTCTCTAACGCCGTGCTGTCGCGGCGTTCAACCACTGAGTGGCATGCGAACTCGATGGTCTGGCCGGCGACAACCTCGACCTGCCGACCGTCATCGGTGCCCAAAACGTCGGCTGGTCACGGGTCGGCTGAGGTCGACCAATGCACCGCGATCAGTCCGCGGGCGACTGCCTTGCAGTACTGCGTCGCTGTACCGCTGGCCTGATCTGCGACATCGATGACGGCGCTGACGCCCGTGCGCGGTCGTAGAAGTCAGTCGACTCGACTGAACCA
>JBNMOZ010000732.1:0-3118 GCA_051276005.1 Bradymonadia bacterium
GACGACTCGGTGAAGCACGCGCCGCAGGTGCTCGGGGAGCGCGCGTGCATCTGCCTTGCGGTCTTGGAGTCGCCGGTCAAGCTGTCTGGCCCTCTTGGCTGGCTGATAAATCCCTTCCTCAACTAGGGCGATGAGCGCCGCCTCAGGGAATGATTCGTCGCCGCCCATTGCCTGATGCCTGTCTGAGTCAGAGGGACATGGGTGATAATGCTGCGCTAAGGGAGTTGCGTCCGTGCTCACAGAGGCCCCATCGTCAAGTGGAGCGAGAGCAACTGCAACCAGCGAGACCGTGAGCGACCCTCTTATCGATAGCATTCTAGCGGTGGCCGCTTCGCAAGACCGCGACGCGTTTCGTCGTCTATTTGAGCACTTCGCGCCGCGCATCAAGGCGTGGATGCTCAAGGCAGGCGCCGACATGCAAGCCGCCGAAGAGATCGCCCAAGAGACCATGCTGATCGTCTGGCGTAAGGCGGCGCAGTACAAGCCGCATCGCGCAGCGCCCAGCACCTGGATCTTCACCATCGCCCGCAACAAGCGAATCGATCGCTTGCGCCGCGAACGCCGGCCGACGCCCGAGCCACCCGCGAAGGGACCCAGCTACGACGCGTATGGCTGGGATGTTCTGGTCGCCGATCGGCATCGCTTGGTGCAGTGGCTGCGCGACTTGCCGCCCGAGCAGGCCGAGGTGATCACGCTGTTCTACCTGCGCGGAAAGACCCAGAGCGACATCGCCTCGGAGTTGGAGGTGGCGCTGGGTACGGTCAAGTCGCGCATTCGGCTGGCGCTGGGTCGGCTGCGCGCGCGCCAGCAGTCTGCCTGAATCCCAGCCTGCGTTCGCTTTGGGCCAGTGCCCAAGGGCCAGTCGAAGGGCCAGTCGAAAAAGCCTCCCATCGTTTCGTCGCCGCTTTTCTTCCTCGCATTACGTTGGGCAGGCCGGCGTTTTTTGTCTCCACCGCCCGGCGGTCACGTAGAGCCTTCGGGCCAGAAACATTATTGTATTTAAGGCGTTACGACCGGTCGACGATCGGTGAGCGAGCGCGCGGTCTCATTCTTTGCACGGCCTGCGAGTCGACGATCGACGCCCGAACACGGCTCGGCCTTCGAAATGCTGGCTCGATTGGATAGACTCCGCGCCTTGGATCGGCCGCATGTCGGCCACGTCTTTAGCGCCCGGTGGCACGATCATCGTCCCCGGGTCGAGTCGTCAGGAGCGAAATGTCGGATCTATTCAACCCCACCGAGGAGCATCTGGGCCTACGCGAGATGGTGCGTGGGTTCGCCGAGCGCGAGGTCGGCCCGCAGGCCGAGGCGCATGATGCCAGCGAGACGTTCAACCATGAGTTGTACAAGAAGCTCGGCAAGTTGGGATTATTGGGCGTCACCGTGCCCGAGGCGTACGGCGGCTGTGGCCTCGACGCCACGGCGGCTGTCATCGTCCACGAAGAGATCGCCGCACAGGATCCGGGCTTCTGCCTGGCCTACCTGGCGCATTCGATGCTCTTCGCCAACAACCTCGCCCAGAACGGCGATGAGGCACAGAAACAGGCCTTTCTGCCCGGCGCATGCGACGGCTCGCTGATCGGCGGCATGTGCATGAGCGAGCCGGGGGCGGGGACCGACGTGCTCGGCATGCGCACCTCGGCCCGACGCGACGGCGATGAATACGTGCTCAACGGCGCGAAGATGTGGATCACCAACGGCGCCATCGCCGACAACGAGCTGGGCGACGTCTTTTTGGTCTACGCCCGGCTTGAAGGCGACAGCCGCAAAGACTTGTCGATGTTCCTGGTGACCAAGGACATGCCGGGTCTCAGCGTCGGCCAGCGCATCAAGGGCAAGCTGGGCATGCGCGCCTCGCCGACGGCCGAGTTGGTCTTCGACAATTGCCGCGTGCCGCTGGCCAATCGCGTCGGCGAAGAGGGCACCGCGGTCATGCACATGATGCGCAACCTCGAGATCGAGCGCTTGGCGCTGGCGGCCATGAGCCTGGGCATCGCGCGACGGTGCGTTGAGGTGATGAACCAATACGCGCAGGAGCGCATGTCGTTCGGCGAGCCCCTCAATCGCTTTGGGCAGATTCAGCGGCATATCGCCGAGTCGTACGCCGAGTACATGGCCGGTCGCAGCTACGTCTATCAGGTGGCGAACGCGCTGCAACTCGAGCGCGGGGGCAATCGCATCGACTCTGACGGCGTGAAGTTGTTCTGCGCCACGATGGCGAAGCGGGTCGCCGATCGCGCCATCCAGGTGCTCGGTGGCTACGGCTATGTCGCCGAATACGCGGTCGAGCGCTTGTGGCGTGACGCGAAGCTGATCGAGATCGGCGGCGGCACCAACGAGGCGCATCAAAAGAACATCACGCGCGACCTCGCGCGGCAACGACTGCTCAAATAGCAGCACCGCCGGGTATGACCGGTAAGGGAGCGCATGGCGCTGTTCGATCCCATGGAGATGGCGGCGTTGCGGGTCCTGGCCGGGCACCTCGGATGGGTGCGCGCGCTGTGGTACGGGCTCAACGTCCGCAGCCGGGTGCGCGGCGGCGAGCCGTTTGCGCACCTGCCCGAACCGCTGACCGAGAAGGAGACGCTCAGCCGCGGTCAAGCCGGCCCCGCCATCGTCCTCTATCGGCGCTTGCGACGCGCCATCGGGCCCGAAGACGCGGTGGACATCACCACGGACGCGGTTGAAGCGAGCGCGTTGGTCTTCTTGGGGCAGAGCATTGGTCCCCTCGATCGCGACGCGCTCACCGCGATGTCGCCCGCTGAGCGCATGGCGTTCATGCGCGAGAAGGGCAATCGGTTCCCCAACGCGACGATTCGGTGGGAGCAGGTCGAAGCCGAGCGCGTGCGCTTCACCGTGCTCGATTGCCGGTTCGTCTCGCTCTGCGCCGAGGCCGGCCACCCTGAGCTCGCGCCCATCTTCTGCAAAGGCGACGCGCAGTTCTTTGGGGGCGTCGAGGCGGGCGTGACGTTGATTCGCGAAGAGACGCTGGCGGCAGGCGGACGCCATTGCCCCTTTGACCTGCAGTGGGCATCGGCGGGCGCCGATCCCGAGGCCATCGACCCCGACCCCGAGGCCATCGTCCCCGACCCCGAGGCCATCGACCCCGACCCCGAGG
>JBNMOZ010000733.1:0-3115 GCA_051276005.1 Bradymonadia bacterium
ACGCATTGGTTCGTGCGCATCCAAAAGCAGGGCATGACCACCGAGCAGGCCAAGCGCGCCCTCGCCGACGCGGCGGGCATCCAGAGCAAGGAGATCGGCGCCGCGGGTCGCAAAGACAAGTACGCGATCACCACGCAATGGCTGTCGATGCCCTGCGAGCCGGTGGCCCCCGACGACGAGCGTTTGCAGATCCTCGAGCAGACGCCGCATGAGAAGAAGCTGCGCACCGGGCATCTGCGCGGGAACCGGTTTCGGCTGCGGCTGACTGACTTGCACCCCGACGCCCAAGCGCGCTGGCCGGCGATCCTCGAGCGACTGCAGGCCGGCATGCCCAACTACTTTGGCGTGCAGCGCTTTGGCCGTTTTGGCCTCGTAGACGGGCTGGCGCTGCTCGACAACCCCCGCAAGCGCGTGCGCGATCCTCGGTTTGTGGCGGGCATCGTGCAGTCGGCGGCGTTCAACCGCTGGCTCGGCGAGCGGGTCAAGGCCGAGCAGTTGCACACGGCCATCGACGGCGACGTGCTCAAGAAGCGCGAGACCGGCGGCATGTTCGACTGTGAAGACGCGCGCGTCGACGCGCCGCGCGTGGCGAGCAATGAGGTCGACGTGACCGGACCGCTGCCGGGCCCCAAGTGCCGCGGCGGCGGGGGCACCGAGTACTACAACCTCGACGATCCGCAGCGCATGAAGACCTTGGCCAAGTTCGCACCGGGCACGCGCAGGGTCGCGCGGATCGTGCCGGCCGATATGGCGATCGAGTGGCTCGACGGCAACGCGGCGTGGATCACGTTCAGCCTGCCGAAGGGCTGCTACGCGACGGTCGTGATCGGCGAGATCACGCAGGCCGCGCCGGGTGAATCGCGGCGCAACGCGCCCGTTATTGCTTCAGGGTCAGACGCCGCGCCCGACGCCTGAACACCGCGCCCTCCACCGAGTAGACCACCAGCCCCGCCCAAATGAAGACGAAGCCGATCAGCCGCGTGGCGGTGAACGGTTCGGCGAACAAGAACACCCCCAAGACGAACTGGACCGACGGCGCGAGGTACTGCGTCAGGCCCAGCACCGTCAGCGTCAATCGACGCACCGCGGCCGTAAAGAATACCAGCGGGAGCGCGGTGGCGACGCCCGAGCCGATGAGCAGCAGGTGGGTCTTGGCGTCGGCGTGCCCGAACACCGCGTCGCCCTGCACGTTGAGGTAGATCAGCCACGCGAGGGCGATCGGGAAGAGCATGACGGTCTCGAGCGCGAGCCCTTCGCTGGCCCCCAAGGGCGCGAGCTTCTTGAACAGGCCGTAGAACGCGAAGCTGAAGCCGAGGGTCAATGAGATCCACGGCAACTCGCCATACACGAAGGTCAAATACAGCACGCCCAGGGCGGCGAAGCCGATGGCGACCCATTGCATCGGGCGCGACTTCTCGCCCAGCACCAGCACGCCCAAGACGACGTTGAGCAGCGGGTTGATGAAGTAGCCCAGGGCCGTCTCGACGACCCGATCGGCGTTGACCGCCCAGATGTAGAGGCCCCAGTTGACGCCCAGCAGCAGCGCGGCGCACAGGTAGAGGCCCACCGTTCGCCGGTCAAGCTGGCGGATCCACGCCCAGCGCTTGCTGACGGCCAGTAGACCCAGCGCGAAGACCAGCGACCAGACCATGCGATGGCCCAGGATTTCCATCGAGGGGACGTGCTGCAGCCACTTCCAATAGATCGGCAGCAGGCCCCACAGGCCAAAGGCGCCGAAGGCGTAGAGCAGGCCGTTTCTGGAGTCATCAGGCATAAGCCGGCGACGGTAGACGAGGCGCGATCCGGGCGCAATCGGCGCGAGCGGGGTGCGATCACCGACAGTCGCGCGCGATGCCCATGGCGCTGGTGGACCGCTTTGCCCACAATCCCCCCATGACGACCCCCGCGAACCCCAACGTGCCCCTCACGATCGTGCACGCCGACGATCACCTGGTGATTGTCTCCAAGCCCGCCGGCGTGGTGACGCAGCCGGGCATCGAGCATCCCGACGACACCGTCCTCAATGGCCTGATGGTCCGCTGGCGGCGCCAGCTGCAGGCGCTGGGGGTGGATCGAGACTACGGCCTTTTGCACCGCCTCGACCGGCCCACCAGCGGCCTGCTTGTGGTGGGCTTGAGCCCCGAAGCCTACGACGGCATCCGGGCGCAGTTTGTCGCGCGCACCATCAAGAAGCGCTACGTCGCGCTGGTGCACGGGGCGCCGCAGCCGAACGAAGGCATCATTCGGCAGTCGCTGTCGGTGGTGCGGGCCGCGGGGCGCAAGAAGTCTGTGGCCAGCAAGGGCCGCGGATCCAAAGAGGCGATCACGCGCTACTCGCAGCTCTCCAAGAACCGCAAGGCCGCGCTGATCGAGTGCCAGATCGAGACGGGGCGCCTGCATCAAATTCGGGCGCATATGGCGCTGCGTGGCTGCCCGGTGGTCGGTGATCGAGAGTACGGACCGCGCAACACGTACGACGCGAAGTTTGCCAAAGCCGTGGGCCGCAAGGCGATCGCGCTGCATGCAGGCGAGCTGTCGTTCGTGCACCCGGTGACCCAGGGCCGCTTGACCGTGCGGGTGCCGCTGCCGCCGGAGTGGCGGGCGTTCCTCGAGGAGGAGAGCATCGAGTGTCCGCGCGGCTGGCGCCGATGAGGTCGCTGCTGGCCGCGCTGCTGCTGCTCCTCAGTGGCGCCGCGTTCGCGGATGATGCCGCCGCGGTCAAGCCGTTGAGCTTCGAGGCGAAGCATGTCGTCAAGGCGCTCAAGGGCCTGGGGCGTGTCCCCGATCGCACGCCGGGCGGCAAGATCATCGGCGAGGTCCAGTTCATTCGATACGAGGTCTTCGTCGAAGACGAGCCGTTCTACACGTTCCCCAACGCGCTGCACTGGCTGACCCGCGAGGCCGTAATCCAACGCGAGATGCTGGTGGCGCCGGGCGACGACTACACCCCGGCCCGGCTGCTCGAGACGGCTCGCAACCTGCGCTCGCTGGGCATCTTCCAGCTTGTCGCCGTGGTCCCGGTCGTCTCGGAGAACCAGGGGTCGGTCGACATCGTGGTGGTCACGCGCGATTTGTGGAGCCTGCGGATCGAATGGAACCTGCAGTTCAACGGCGA
>JBNMOZ010000734.1:0-3115 GCA_051276005.1 Bradymonadia bacterium
ATCCACGGCCCCGCCTTGCTCGGCGCCAGGTACTCCAGCCGGTTGGCCAGCGACTCGTTCTCGGGATCGCGCTGCGACGCCTTGCGCCACAGCTTGATGGCGCCGGCCTTGTCGCCTGACTGCATCGCGAGGCGCGCGAGGCTGTGCCAGCCGTCCGGCGCGGTGGGCGCGATCTTGGTCAGGTGGGTGAGGGTCGCGCGCGCCGCATCAATCTGATTGTCGCGGCGCTGGGCCTCGGCCAACGCCTTCCAGCCGCCGCGATCGTGTGGCCACGCTTTGGTCCAGCGCTGGGCGTACTTGATGGCCGATGCGAAGTCGTCGTTCGCGCGGCGCAGGCGGTACAGCTCGGTGAGGGCGTCATAGCTGTTGGGCAGCGGCTTGAGCAGGGCGCCGAAGATCGCTTCTGCCTTCGGGTAGAAGCGCAGGTCCTCTTGGCAGTCGGCATAGCGCAGGCGCGCCCGCATCAGGTTCGGCCAGCGTCGGTTCGTCTCGGCCAGCAGCTGGCAGCGCTCCTCGTGCCACTTCTCATTGTCGAGCAGCTCGGCCAACGCGAAGTAGCCGCCGCGGCGTTCGGGGTGGTCGGCGATGATCTGGGTGAGCAGCGTGCGCGCCTTGCTGACCAGCTTCTGCTGTCGCCAGAACCGCGCCTGCCGCAGCCCAAGCACGGGCAGCGCCTTGCCTTCGGCCTCGTTGAGCTGGTTGAGCAGGTCGGCGGTGCGACCGCGCTCTTGGTTGTTCCACAACGCGCCGGCCAGCAAGTAGCGGGCGCGGACGCTCTTGGGCATGCCGTTGACGAGCGACTCGGCCACCTTGACGCGGGCCACGACCAGGCCGAGCTCTTCGGCCATCGCCGCGATGAGGAAGCCCTTGCGCGGACCATCAGGCCAGGGCAGCGCGGCGCGCATCAGCAGGTCACCCTCGCTGAGGGGGGTCTTGAGCGGCGGCGCGCCCAGGGCCATCGCCGTGTCTGCAGCGACCGCCTTGAAGGCGCCGGCCTCGAGGGCTTTGCCCGCGGGACCGGTGAGGCGCGCGGTCAGCATCCAGGCGGCGCTGTTGTCGTGGGCGCTCTTGATGAGCACCCGGTTGACGCCCTTGCGCAGCGTGAGCGGGATCGCGACCGCGTCGAAGTGCCACACGCTCAGGCGACGGCCCGAGAAGACGAGCACCTCGTTGACCCAGACCTTGATCGGATCGGTCGTGCCGATGCGCAGCTCGTACTCGCCCGCGTCGGCCGCGTCGATGGCGGTCGCGGCATAGGCGACCTGCCAGCGGTTGGGCGAGAGCACGCTGTGCAAGTGCACCTTGCCGCGGGGATCGACCGGGTAGTCGGTGCGCCAGCCCACGTCGACGATGGAGCCGGGGTAGCGTTTGGCCAGGTCGATCTCGCGCTCGGGCGGATGCAGCGCGTCGAAGCCCTTGCCCTGATCGTTGTCCCAGGTGCCCAGCAGCGCGAGCGGCAGCAGCCCAGACACCTCGGCGAGCGCGGCCTTCTGCGCCGCGGAGCGACCCTCGCGATGGGCCAGATGAGAGGCCATCCACGCGGCCATCGCCCGCACATCGTGGCGAGGAGATCCGCGTCGCAACGCGCCCAGGACCCCGTCGATGCGCGCGCGATCGTCGAGCGTCCAAGACAGCCCGGCGACCCGATCCAGGTACAGCCCAGCGGCGTTCGCGCCGGGATCCATCAAGGCAGCGAGCAGATGGGTCAGCTCGTCGGCCTGGCGGTCCTCGAAGTGGGCCAGGTCGGCCGCGAGCTCGTGATAGACGGCCGTTTCTGGGCCAGCGGCTTTGGCGGCTGCGACGGCCGCGCGCAGTGATTTCGCGTCGGGCGCGCCATAGTATTCGGCCGCTGCTTTGAGCAGCGCCGTCGAGTCACCTGCCGCAGGTTGCGCGGGCAAAGTGAGGGTGGGGCGCGGGGCGCCGCCGCAGCCGATGAGCAGGGCCATCAGCGCGCAGACGATCAGGCGCTTCATGTGTCCTCCAAAGACGAGTCCAAGGCATTCAATTCGAGACGGGGAGTAGACCGCCTGAGGTCGCGTAGAGATTCCGGCCGTCGACATTGAGTATCGCGTGTTTTTGCGCGGCCAGGGCGCGCAGTCTGTCCACGCGGTCTGTCCACGCGGTCAGATACGGCTCGCCAACGCGATCGCCTTGCGCTGCACCCGAGGGTCGAAAGAGCTGTACTCCAACTCCTCGAGCTTGGCTTTGAGCACGGGCTTACGCGGCACGGCCTTGCCCGTCTCGACAAAGGCATCCAGCTGCGTCAGGGCCTCAAGGATCACGGCGTCCTTGGGGTGGTCGAGCGCCAACAGCAGAAATTTGGGGTCGTCGGGCAGGGGATGCTTCGCCAAGAACGCGTCCAGCGCCTTGACCAGCGGCTTGCCGGCGTCGGCCGCGAAGACCGCACGCATCAAGAGCTGGCGCTCGCCGGCGCCCGTCCCTGGGGCCTCGGCGAGGCGCGCCTTGAGGTGCTCGGGCACCTCGCCCTTGTCGAAGAACTTGTTGAGCTGCCGCTTATACGCGGCGGTCGCGCTCTCGGTGGCGCGCGCCGACGGGCGTCCCGGGCTGCGCTCCTCACGACGATGCGCGCTGCCATCGCGCCCGCGATCCTTCTCTCGCCACGTCTTGTCGCTCATCGCTGCACCCTCCCGCCGACTCAGGCGTACCCGCATCTTCAACCCCTGGTGGGTGGCAAGCAAGGAGTCTGGTTATGCGGTGGATCTGGATGCTCGCGTTAAGCGCTGTCACGACGATCTTGACACCCGCAGCGGCGTCGTCCTGCGGTAATGAAGTGCGCCCGGCGCGCAGCGACGAGGCCAAGGCGATCGTCAAGGCCGAGGCTCACCTGGAGAAGCGAGAGTATCGCAAGGCGGTGCGCGTGCTCATCGCGACGTACCGGTATGGCCTGATGTCGAACCGGGGCGCCTCGAGCGAGAGGGCGCTGCGGCTGCGCAGCCGGCGGATCGCGGCGTTGGTTGGCGTGCGGACGCGCGGCGCGGTCTCATTGGACCGGCTGTCGACGAAGTCGGTCACGGCGAAGGCGGCGCAACGCCAACTCAAATGGTCTGCGCGCCAGCTCAAGCGCGCGCACACCACGAAGCCCGAGGATCCGGCG
>JBNMOZ010000735.1:0-3101 GCA_051276005.1 Bradymonadia bacterium
CGTCCAGCGCGGCCGCGATTGCACTGCCGATATGCGAAGGGCAGGCCCATCTTCCAGGCGAAGTACGCCCGCAAGAAGTAGGGCAAGTCGGCGCAGTCGGGCTTCATGCGCAGGGTGCTCTCTTCGTCTCGGCTGTAGTGGTTGAAGAACAGGTTGCGCGACTCATCGCGCAGCACCGTGTGCAGGTTGCTCCACGAGACGTCGTCGGCGAGCGGGTAGTCGAAGAGCGACTCCACGAAGGCCGAGAACAGGTTCTCGGTGTCCTCGCCCCATTGCAGCCGCGGCGTCCAGGCCATGGCCGACGCGTCGCTGTGACGCGGCTTGCCGCCACCCAC
This sequence comes from Bradymonadia bacterium, assembly GCA_051276005.1. GTDB lineage: Bacteria > Myxococcota_A > Bradymonadia > UBA7976 > UBA1532 > JBNMOZ01. The sequence goes on from JBNMOZ010000735.1 coordinate 336, forward strand.
CCGGATGCGCCGGCACGCCTCGACCCGCTCGCCATCGCCGAACAGGGCTTTGTACTTGCCCGCCATCGGCGCTTCGATTTGGCCGACGAGCGTATGCGGCCCCAGCCCCAGCTTGCGCAGGGTCGGCTCGACGCGGCTGCCGTCGGGCGCTTCGAGGATCAGGCGACCCGGCAGCGGGTTGCGCACGCTGGTGACCATGACGCGCAGCGGCTGCTTCGCGTTGGGGCGCTGCGGCGAGTAGAAGATCTCGAACCCGTCCTGGATTTTACAGTCTTCGGGGGCCTGCGGCTCGCTCGAGGGGCGTGGCTCGGCGACGCCTGCGAGGGCCTCGCCCGGCCCCGGACCAAACACGGTGATGCGCGTCAGCCGCTCGATGAACGCCGTGCGTGATGTGCCCCGGCCGAGCTCCAAGTCCGTGACCTGGATCTTGTCGACCTTGAACAAGGTCTCCTTGCCCTCGGGCCGCAGCGGATCAGCCTTCGCGCAGGGCGCCAGGTACTCGGCGAACGCGTGGATCGCCATGGGGCGGCCGTTGGCGTCCTTGCCCAGGTAGAGCATCACGTGGCCAGGGAACTGCAGCAGCACGACGCCGCGTTGGGCGGCCGCCTCGATGAGGCGCAGGCGCTCGCCCTCGTCTTTGATGTCCTTGATGTCTAAGGAGAACTCGCCGGCCTTCGACTGCGAACCCGAGAAGCGGGGCAGCTCGATGCCGAAGCTCGCGAAGACGTCCATCAAGAAGCGCGAGCAGTCCCGCGCGCCGTCCACGCCGCCCCAGCCATACGGGTTGTCGAGGTACTTAAACGCCTCTTCGATGAGGGCGCGCCGGGTCAGCGGGCGGACCGTCGATCGCAGCCCTGCGCTGGACACCGCCGAGACGCCAGTGGCCTGCGCGAGCAGCGCCTGACCCTCACCAGCGACCGGCAGGAGCGTGCTCGCGGGCAGCGCCACCCCGGCAATAGTGCGGGGGTTGAGCGTGTCGACGAAGGGTCCGTGCACGACGGCGTTGACGTGCTCAGCCGGCACCGGCGGCGAGAGCGTCGAGTCGCCCTCGATCCACCCGTAGCCGTAGCGCGTGCGCACCAGCAGCATGCCGTTGGTCCAGGGCGCCAGCACATGCAGCGGCTCTTGCGCGTGCACGCTGCTGCAGTGGTTGCGGTTGAACCGAAGGTCGAGGCTCTGGGTGTAGAAGGCGCGGGGCGTCGGCGCGCAGTAAATTTGGGTGGTCTTCAGCGCGACGCGCAGCTCGGGCGAGAGGCGCTCATCGGCGATCGCGGCGCGGGCGTGCTTGGCTTGCAGCGCCATCGCGTCGCCGTTGACGTCGACATACTTCTTCGACTCGAAGCGGCCCGCGAGCCACTCAAAGCGCTCGGCCAGCTCGGCGAGCAGCGCCGGCCTATCGACCGGGCCCTCGAGGTCGTAGACGGTGTACGGCCGATCCTCGCCCTGCAGTCGGAAGGCGCGGTTGCGCACCCGCGCGTCGGCCGGGCTCATCATGATCGCGTCGGCATCGCCGTACTGCGCGGCCTGCTCCACCCAGTAGGCAGCCGTGCGTTGCTCGGGCTCCACGCCCGGGATCTTCTCAGGCGCCGCCACGGCCTCCGGGCAGATGCTCGGGGTTGGCGCCGGCGCGGGGGTGTTCGAAGCGCGCGCCGGCGCGAGCGGCGCCGGCGTCGCGGTGTCGGCCGGCGGCGTCGGCGACGCGGTGCATCCCAAGGTGAGCATGCAAGTCGCCAGAAGGGCTGCGGTTCTCAGAGCGTTCATATGCACCATGCGGAGTCCTCCCGCCGTCGAGCGGCGGCACCATCCCATGCAGGCGCCGGGCCGCGCAATGTCAGGGCGGGCGCGCGTTTGGGTGTCACGCGGATACGGCGCGGTGTCACACCGAATCGGGGTGGTGTCACGCAGCGCGGTCGGCCGATACGTCGCAGGGCTCGACTTCATTCACCGGGGCACTACGGAGGAATTCCTACGAAAACCGTTTCTCTCAACCGCGCGTCTTCACTGCCGAACGGGAATTATCCGGCAACAAGGAGAGTGACATGAACTGTCTAAGCATCAAGAAGAGCCTGCATGTGTGGTTGGCCGCGTTGTTGAGCGTGAGCGCGCTGGCTTGTGACGTCGACGGCGATGGCAGCGACGCGGGTCCGCTGGGCGGCGAGGGCGGCGAGGGCGGCGAGGGCGGCGAAGGCGGTGCCTCTGAGGCGCTGACCTGGGTGGTCATCTTCGACGACTCCGAGGGCGACTCGGGCAGCGGCACCGCGGGCGCCGACATTTGTGGCGTCTCGGCGCAATGCGAGGGCGTGCGGCTGACCGGCATATCGACCCTGCTTGAGGCCGGCGAGGGCGAGATCTGCACCGCCGAAGGCCCGGGGTGCTTGGCCGACCGCGGCGATCCCGAGGCCGCGATGGACGATGGCGAGACCTGCGTGGCCAACTCTGCGCCCAGCGACTACGTCAGCTTGGGTTTGCAGGGCACGCTGTCGGTCAACCTGGGTCGCGACTTGCGCGGTTGCCGGGTGACGGTGCGCGAGTTCGAAGGCGCCGATATCGAGCGCGCCGAGGTCTACGTGTGCAGCGCGGCGACGATCGGCGACGACACCACCTGCGCCAACTCCGACCTGCCCTTCGGCAGCGGCGCGGGTGAGATTTCGTTCACCGTGCCGGCCGAGTGACCTACCATCGCGGCCGATCGACAAACGATGCGATGAGGCCGCGATGACCCCCACCTTCACCTCCTTCCACCCGCCCCATCGCACCCTGATGGGC
>JBNMOZ010000736.1:0-3099 GCA_051276005.1 Bradymonadia bacterium
CAACCGGCCCGAGCAGCCGATCAACGGCATCAGCTGGTTCGACGCGGTCAAGTACTGCAAGGCCCACGGCAAGCACCTGCCCACCGAGATGGAGTGGGAGAAGGCCGCCCGTGGCACCGATGGCCGCCTGTACCCCTGGGGCGACGAAGAGGTCACCTGCGAGCGCGCGGTCATCAAAGACAAGCGCGGGCGCTCTTGCGGCATCAAGAAGAAGGGTCAGTACCCCGAGAAGGGTCGCGTGCTCGCCGTCGGCATCAAGCCCGCGTCGCTGTACGGCCTCAAAGACATGATCGGCAACAGCTACGAGTGGGTCGCCGACTGGTACACCAAGAGCTACGAGAAGTGCGGCCCGACCTGCCAGGGCCATAGCCCCAAGGGCCCGTGCGGCGGCACCGGCGAGTACTGCAAGGGCCACCGCCGCAAGGTCGTGCGGGGCGGCTCCTGGTACTGGGGCGTCGAGCGCAACAACGCAGTCTTCCGCCGCGCGCACATCCCGTTGAATAAGCCGGCGTACCATCACTTTGGCTTCCGCTGCGCGGCCAGCCCAGAGGAAGCCGCGGCCCTCGCGCAGTAGCCCCGCTCGCATGCGACCCGACCTTGATGCCCTCGCCCGTCTGCGGCACCAGCGCCTCGCGCGCCACCCCCAATACCGCAATGATCACAAGGCGCTCGGATCGATCCGAACCGCCTTGGCGCGGGTGTACGACCGAGCCCACCGCCAGGGGCAAGCCTGGGTGCTCGACAGCCGCGCCTGCGTGCTGGTCGTCGATGAGCCGGTCGCCTGGCACGGGGCGGCGGCGCGCGAAATCTGGGTCGACCACGCCGACGATCCCGCGGCTGAAGCCTGGGTCTGTGCGCGCCTCTCTGCGCTGGGGCGCACGCCGACGGCGGAGTGCCTGTTGGACGTCGCGTATGATGGCGTGCGGCGCCACCTGCTGCGGACCGGCTGGGGCATCGACTCGATCTCCATGGTCGCCAGCACCGCCGATGCCCTGCGCGGCTTGATGGCGAGCCGCCCCCCCGAATTGACGCACCCCGCGGTCGAGATCCGCACCCTGACGCCGGCCGATGTCGATGCCGTGGTCAACCTGTCGCGGCGCGTCTTCACGCGGGCGCCCGAGTTCTGCTGGTTTGGCGCCGACGTGGCCTTCTTGCAGGAGCGCCAGGCCGCGTTGCAAGCGCCCACGCAAGGACCACGCGAGGTGCTCGTACAGCATGGAGAGATCGTCGGGTACTGGGCCGCCGACTTCGACCCATCGCCCATCTGGGGGCGCGCCGCCGGCTTGGACTTCGTCTTGCTGCCACCGGTGCAGGGCATTGGCCTGGGTCGGGTCGGCTACCGCCGCCTGCTCGAGGCCCTCATCGCGCGCGATATCGGCACCTTCAAAGGCGGCACCAACCAGCCGCCGGTCTTGCATCTGGCCCGCCGCATGGGCCGCACGCCGTGGCGCACCTGGATGCGGGCGTCAGCGCCGTTCGCGCCCGATCACTTCGCGGCGTTGCTGCCACAGCTCGCGCTCAGCGCCCGGCGATAGGCCAGCCACGCCGGCTGTGGCTCGAAGCCCAGCTTGAGGTTGAGCAGGTACATCGGGTTGCTCTCTTCGTTGTCGGTGAAGAGCCGGCGCCCACCGATGCTGCGGGCGTACGCGATGGCGCCCATCTTGAGGGCCAGCGCGACGCCGCGACGACGCCAGGCCGGCAGCACGCCCGTCACCCCGGTCTGAATGACGGTGGGATCGGCCCGCGATCGCCACACCGAGGTCAACCCGATGGCGACGTCGCCCAGCCCCGTGTCGACCTGCGCGATGAGCCAGCCATCGGGCAGCGCGGTGGGATGATGATCGAGGTAGGCGGCGAGGGCGTCATCCGACTCACGCACCGGCGCGTCGGCGGCGGGCACGTCCTGGGCGATGGCCCAGCGCAGCGCGTTGATGCGGGCGATGGCGTCGGGCCGCGTCGCGCGCATTTGGCGTGCAGTGACGATATGGACGCCCGACTGCGCGACCTGCGCGAGTCTCTCAGCGTGGGGCGTCGGGTCGAAGTGGGCCAGGGCCAAGCACGAGACCGCATAGCGCAAGACGGTGCTGAAGCCGCGGGCCTCGAAGAAGGCTCGGGCCGCGGCATGATGCTCGCGCACCTCGATGAGCACCGTCGGCGCCTCACCCTCGAGCAGCGCCTGCATGAGTTCGGCGTACAACGCGTGGCCAACGCCCGTCCCATGCGCCGCCGGCAGCACCGCCCCCCATACCTGAACTGAGCCGTGGCGCATGCCCCGCGGATCGGACTCAGCGAGGCTCCAACCGACGATTTGGGAACCCCGCACCGCCACCCTGCGTCGCAAACAATGGGTCGCTGAGCGCCGCACATCGCGGGCCTCGATGTCTTGCGCGGTCACCGAAAAGTCGGGCCAGGCCGCGTTGCCGATGCCCGCGATGGCCGACATGTCGGCCGGCCCGACCGGCCGTACGCTGACGGCCTCAGTCATCAAAGCTCTCCGAGCGTGATCGCTTCAGCGCGCCGCGGCGCTTCTTGCCTTCGATGCGTCGACGCTTGGCCGATCGACTGGGCCGGGTGGCGCGCCGCCGCTTCTGCACCTCGAGCGCGCGGGCCACCATCTCGGCCAGACGTTCGCGCGCCAGCTCTCGATTGCGGTGCTGGCTGGGGGTGTCTTCGGCGTGGATGGCCAGCACCCCGTTGTTGTCGATGCGGCTCGCCAAGCGCCGCATCACGCGCGCCTTGAGGGGCTCGCTCAGCGCGGTGGTGCTGACGATCGCCCAGTGCAGGCTGACCCGCGAGTTGGTCTTGTTGGCGTGCTGACCGCCCGGGCCGCCCGATCGGCTCGCCGTAAACCACAGCTCCCAGGCGGGGATGACAACATCATCGCGAACGGTCAGCGCGTCCATCTGCTACCAGCTCCCGGTGCTCGGCATCGACGCCCAGGGCTCTTGCGCCGGCAGCGCGCCGCCGGTCTGCAGCAGCTCGATGGAGATGGCATCGGGCGTGCGCACGAAGGCCATTCGCCCATCGCGGGGCGGCCGCAGGATCTGCACCCCCATCGACTGCAGGTGCGCGCAGGTCTGGTAGATGTCGTCGACCCCG
>JBNMOZ010000737.1:0-3097 GCA_051276005.1 Bradymonadia bacterium
GCTGAACAACACGATGGTCTCGGGCTGCATCAGCTGCCACGCCGTCTTCCGGGACTGATCGTGGCCAAGCGCACCCGGCTGCCCAAGGCCGAGCGCCAGCAGCAGATCGTCGACTTCGCGCTGGCCCACCTGGCAAAGCATGGCGCGCGCGGCCTGACGCTGCGCGTGATCGCGACGGCTCTGGGGGTGACCGACGCGAGCTTGCTGCGTCACTTTGCCTCAAAGCAGGCGATCATCGAGGCCGCGGTTGATCGGTTCGGGGCGCTGCTCGCCGAGGATCTGCCGCAGCCTGTCGACCCGAGCATGGCGCCGCTCATGCGGCTGGGTCACTTTGTTCAGCGGCGCTTGCAGACCGCGCGCACCCATCCGGCCCTCATCGAGTTGGCGTTCAACACCCGCCTGGCCGACGCGGGGCCCGAGCTGCGGGCGCGCGTCGACGCGAACATGCGGCCGTCCCTGCGGGTGCTGCGCGGGTGCATCACTCAGGCTCAGGCTGACGGGGTCATGAGCGCAGCCGTGCCGGTGCACGCCTGGATCTGGGTCATCATGGGGTTTGTGCGCGGCGCTTCAATGCAGGCCGAGCTGTCGCCCGCCGACGCTTGGGCGACGCTGCGCAAGGTGTTGGTTGGGGCAGACTGAAGGCAGACTCAACGCTGCGCGCAGACTCAACGCTGCGCGCAGACTCAACGCTGCGCGAACGACACACCCAGGCTCACGCTGTAGCCCTCGGCGCTGTTGACGGCCCAGACGATCGGGTCGTAGTTGGCCTCGATGGCGTATCCGCCGCCGATTGGCCAGTACACCGCGGGGCCGACCGTGAGGTAGCCCTTGGTCACTTCGTCTTCGCCGTACGGCATGACCAGGCTGCTGTTCGCGAGCAGCAGCACGTCGGTGAACGCGATGCCGCCCACCTGGGCGAAGCCGACCAGGGAGTCGTTGTACTCGACCCCGTTGCCGGCGCCGACGTAGCGCTCTGAGCGAAACATGTGCCCGGCTTCGATGAAGCCAAACAGCGAGGTGTCGGGGACCGAGCTGCCGATGGTCGCCCAGATCGTGGTGTCGAGTTGGCCGTCGCCGCGCTGGGGAAAGAAGCCCGCTTCGCGCCCGCCGATGCTGGTGATGTCGTACATCGGGGTCTTCAGCGTCACCCGCACGCCATGCGGCAGGTCGACGTTCGGCACGCTGGCCTGCAGCCCCAAGGTGAGATCGCCGCCACCCGCTGACAGGTACTGGTTGCCGTTCGCGTAGGTGTTCGACGCGACGTTATGCGGCACGTACGCCTGCAGGTGCAGCCCGTCCATCAGCCCCAACTCGAAGTACAGCGCGCTGGTGAGGCCCAGGTAGTCGACCCCCTCGATAAGCCGCCCGCTCGAGTCGCGAAACGCGTCGCTGGCGAAGACCGAGCTGCCCAGCTTCACATAGACTTGGCGGTCGTTCTGCGTCCACGGCCCCGCGAAGGCTTGGGTGGCGCAGAGGCTGGCGCAGAGGCTGGCGCAGAGCAGGAGCGCGGCGACGCGAACGGCCTGATTCATCGGGCCATCGGGGTGAAGCCCGGGTTGCGCACGACGGGGGTCGACCGCAGCGTCTGGAAGGGCAGGTTGGCGTGCGGCGTGTCTTCGGCGCAGGCGATCTCGACGGTCGGGAAGAGCGTCAGGCGGCGGTCCAATTCGGCGACGTCGTCGCTCACGAAGGAGTAGGGGATGTCGTAGAAGTGAAGCTGATACAGGTACTTGCGGCAGCTGTTCGAGACGACTTGCTCTTCGCCGGCGTGGTCGCGCAGCGAGATGTCTTCACACCCTTCGGGCGTACCCGCGAGGTTGAAGGCGTACATGCGGCGGTCGTACGACGGCCAGCCGTTCGCGCTCGGGCAGGTGCAGCCGTTGATCTGGTCGCAGTTGGCGGCTTGGTTGGTGCGCTCGAGGTTGGCGCGCTGCACGAAGAACTGGCCGGGCGAGCCCTCGAAGTAGATGAAGCAACCGCCGGCCTGGAAGTATTCGTCGCCGTCGGCGAAGTGGGCATACGCGTAGACGTTCGCCGGCACGTCGCCGGTGCAGTCCCAGTCGGGCTCGTTCATACCCAGCGGCGCCGTCTCGGGGCATTCGCCGTCGCTGCCATCGCAGTCATCATCGAGGTTGTCGCCGCAAATCTCGGACGCCTCGGGGTTGCGCCAGGGATCGTCGTCGGCGCAGTCGTCCATGTTGGGCGCGTAGTTGTCGGGCACGTCGCAGGTGTTGCTCTCGATCTGCATGCCGTCGGGCTCGCCGTGGCCGTCGGCGTCGGCGTCGGCCCAGTAGGTGCCGTCGATGCACTCCACCGCGCCGCCTTCGCCGCCCATGCCGCCCACACCGCCGCCCATGCCGCCCGCGCCGCCGCCTTCGCCACCCGCGCCGCCGCCTTCGCCGCCCTGACCGCCAGCGCCGCCTTCGCCGCCCTGACCGCCTACGCCGCCTTCGCCGCCCTGACCGCCTTCGCCGCCCTGTCCGCCGACGCCGCCCTGTCCGCCACCCGCACCGCCGGCGCCGCCGCCCTCGCCGCCAGCGCCGACGACGCCCTGATCGGGGCTGGTGTCTGAATCGCCGTCGTCACAGGCCCAAAGCGCGCTCACCAAGCTGACGCAGACCACCGTTTGCAGGAACATTCGCATGTCATCTCCTCTTGCTCTTGTTCGCCGCACGGTACCGTCGCCGCGCAGGCTGCGTCGATGAAGATGACGGCCGGCCGGTGCTGCATGGGCAAATACCCACGCCAGCGACAGACGGGCGCTGGGCGCGGGTGCGTAAGCCGGGCGTGGCGACGCGGTCGAAGGGCGACCGCGATCGCGATTGGTTGACCGCGCTAGGCGCGCTCGCCTGCATCGCGCAATCACCGACCGGATGACTGCTCGACCGGGCCGAGGCCATCTATCTTGCCCAGCGTGATGCGATGCGCAGCGCGCTTGCGTGAATCGCCAGCGAGACCCACGTTGGATCTCCAAACCCGACCCCCTAAGGATCATCGATGTACCCTGCAGCCGCCCTGCTCGCCGCCTTGCCGACCACCTTGCTGTGCACGGCCGCGCTCGCCTGCCCGCCACCCATGAGCGTCGAAGAGACCTTCG
>JBNMOZ010000738.1:0-3096 GCA_051276005.1 Bradymonadia bacterium
GCCGCTACGGCCATCGGGGCACTCGAAGGTCACCGCGTCCAGGTCGCTGCCGAAGGTGGCGCCGACGCCCAGACCGGTCGTCGTGTCGTTGAGCACGATGAACTGCGAGTCGTCGTCGACCGGCGCAGCGTCGCCTTGGAGGCCCGCACCACGATCGGGCGGGTCGGGCCCGAGATCAACATCGCCCATGTCGTCGCCGATCATCGACAGGCCAAGAGCGCCCGGATGATCGGGCCCAGGATCGACGCAGCCAACGAGCGCGACGGTGACAATGAAGAAGCCGAGAGACCGAATCATGGCCGAATGGTAGTCGTGCCGCGCCTTCAATGCCATATCGGCGCGATTAACGCCGAGCCCGGGCGGTCGAGTGACGCCGGGCAGCAGGCCGTATCGACCGAATTGTCGCCCGTTCTTGCCGCCGCGCGCCGGGTCTGGTAGCACGCGGCCATGCCGGATCAAGCTCGAATCTGCTCGCCGGGGCCAACCCGAGGCACCGTTCGCTGTAACGGAGCCGTTTTGACCGTCCCCGAGGGATGGACGCTGCTGCCGCCGGGCGATGCGGGCGTCACGCGCCGCGTCAAGGCCGGCGGGCCCCATTGGGTGGTGCAGGAGAAGCGCGGTCGGCGCATGTTCTCCCAGGGCATCTGGGCCCCGACAGCGCGCATTGAGGTGGCGCAGCGCGCCATGCAGCGGCAGCGACAGAGCCCTGCGCATCAGCGCAAGCTCGCGCAGGCACGCATCCGCCGTGAGCGTGAACAGGCAGCCTACGTGCGCTCCTTCACCGCGCAGGTCAAAGCCTTCCTCGCGTTCCACGAACGGCACGCCGACTTGGCTGAGAAGACGGCGCATGCCATCGCAGTGCATGCCACACCGGTCGGCAGCGGGACGGTGGCGCGGACGAAGCGGATCCCGGTCGCAGAGCGCGCCGAGGCGGCTGTGATCGCATGGTTGCGGCACCAGACGACCGCCTATGACTCGATGCGGATCGCGCGCGTCAAAGGCCTGCGCCGCGAGGTTCGACGTGAGTTGGCGGCCCGTTCACGGCGGCTGCTCGACCTGTACCGCGCAGACGCCCCCGTGCCGGATCCATGCCTGCTCACGGCAGCGCTGACGGCAGCGCTCGACCCGGTGCCCGACCCGGTGCCCGACCCGGTGCTCGACCCGGTGCTCGACCCGACGAACGCGCCGACGTAGACTCTCGGGCGATGGCAGCCCCCTTCAAGAAGAACGTCGTGATCGCCTTGGGCGTGCTCACCGCGATCTCGTTCCTCGCGGGCTTGATCTACGCGATGCTCGGGCCCGGCGTGCAGACCGTGGACTCGGTGCGCGCGAACACCTTCAGCCGATCGGCTGTGGGGCATCATGCCTTGCTGACGCTGCTCAAGGCCGTCGACGTGCCCGTCTCGGTCTCGCGAGCGCGTACCGCCGAGAAGGCGGGGGCAGGCACTGTCTTGATTCTGCTCGAGCCGCGTCGCACGGCCGAAGATCCGACGGCTGGCGACTTGCCCGCGCTGCTGCGCGACAGTGGCGCGTCGGACGTGATCGTCGTGCTGCCCAAGTGGTCGCCGCGCGGGCGCTCGCAGCGCGCCGGCTGGGTCAAGCGTGTCGAGTCTGTGCGCGATCAGCGTGTCGCTGACGTGCTCACCGCGGCGCGGCTTGACTCGACCCTCGTTGAGGGTGATGGGGCCTTTGTCGTCGATGCGTTCGATGGCCTTGCGCCCCAGTTGTCGACACCCCGCGTCCTGACGGGGATTCACGGCGTCGTCAGCGACGGCAAGGGCGCGCTCGTGGGCCAGACGCAGGCGTTCGGCAAGCGCATCTGGATAATCAGCGACCCCGACGTGCTCAACAACGCGGGCTTGCTCGACGCGCAGAACGCGGCATTCGTGCTGGCGTTGCTGCAGCATATCGTGGGTGAGCGGGCGGTCGTCATCGACGAGACGCTGCATGGGTTCAGCATCGTTGAGGGCGTCTGGCCGCGCCTGTTCGAGTTTCCCCTCGTCTTGACCACCGCCCAAGTCGCCCTGGTGTTGGTGCTCGTCTTACTGGCAGGCATGCGGCGGTTCGGTCCGCCGGCGGCGCAGGCCCCCGCGCTGGGACAGGGGCGCGAAGTCCTCATCTCGAACACCGCACGGCTGCTCTGGTACGGCGGGCATTCAGCGGCAGCGTTGGACCAGTTCTGGCGCGCGACGCTCAAGACCGTTCGGCAGGGCGTGCACGCGCCGGTTCAGTTGGAAGGGGAGGCGCTCTGGGCCTGGTTGGATCGAGTGGGCTTGGCGCGGGGCGTGCTGTTGTCTGCGACGGCTATCTCGGCTGATGTGGCGGCGATCGACGGTGAGGATGGCGCGAAGATCCTCAGCAGCGCGCGGTTCATCGCCCAGTGGCGTGCGCAGATGCTGGCTGAGGGCTGACTCTACTTGCAGTCGTCGCCAGTGCAGCTGAGCTTGACCGTCGAGCCGACCTCAACGCCGCGCGTGCAGTTGCCACCCGAACAGGCGCCCTCGCCCGTCGCGCCGCTGGCGAAGTTCTGGGTGCAGTTGCCGCCGCTGCAGCTGAACTTACAGGTGGCGCCCGTCAGGCAATGCTGCACGCAGTCGCCGCCGCTGCAGCCTGCTTTACAGATCGCGCCGGCCTGACAGGTCTGCTCACAGTTGCCGTCGGGGCAGCCCAACTTGCCAACGCCGCTCGCGACGACGCCCTTGGTCATCGCGCCGCTCGGCGCCACCTTGATGACCGGGTTGCCCTTCTTGACCATGGTGCCCTTGGGCCCCGTCGTGACGACCTCGCCGGGCACCATGACCTGGGTGCCCTTGGCGTTGGTCTTGACGACGGTGTTGCCCTTCTTGACGACCGTGCCGCTGCCGTCGGTCTTGACGATCTTGTTGCCGCTCTTGATGACGACCTTGCCGTCGGCGCCAATGTTGACCGTGTTGTCGCCATCGCCAATCTGCAGCTGCGCGAATGCGGGCGCAGAGAGGCCGAACACCGCGAGGACGAGGGCGACTCGAGAGAGAATGCGCATGGTCTTCCTTTTCGGCGACTTGCCGAGAACGTGAGTGGCGCCCGTCATGAGCGCCGGTGGGCGGACGGACAAGC
>JBNMOZ010000739.1:0-3083 GCA_051276005.1 Bradymonadia bacterium
GGACCGACTGATCGGGCGCGGCGTCGTAGGCGTCGAGCGCGCGTTGCAGCATCCACAGCGAATACGTGATGCGCGACCGACCGCCCACGGCGGCTCCGAGCGAAAACGGCGCGCGACCCATTGAGCGCGGCACAATCACCGGTTCAGGGTTGGCCTCGCGCCACTCGGTCAGCGCCGCTGCTGTTTCGGCCAAGAACGGCATCTGGTCCGAGAAGCACCGGCGCAGCACCGCGTCGAGGGTCGCGGGCACCTCATCATCAGCGAGCAGCGCAGTGCCCGCCTCGCCGGCCCGGGTGCGCGCGATCCAGGTCACGATCGCCGGGCGGCTCTTGATCATGCTGCTCGACGCCGGGTCGCGCTCCAAATGGGCGTGCAGCGGCCCCATCAGCGCGAAGTCACCGACACACGGCGCGTCGCCCAGCAAGAACCGATGCGACTGCAGGTGCAGCTCGAGCGCGTCGAGCAGCTCAACACCCCAGGCCTCAATGGCCGGCACCGTCGCGGCCTCGACGCCCATCTTGGGCAGGTAGGACGACATCTTCAGCGCCAGACGGCGACCGACCGGGCGCTGACCAATGCGGGGCAACCACGGCGCCGCGCACTCCCCAAAGTCGGCCACAATGAAGTCATCATTCGCCAGGTTCCACCGGGTGTGCATCGCGAGGATGACCACCCATTCATCGGCATACAGCTCGATCAGGTGGGCGACGAAGCGCTGCAACGGGGTCTGCGGCCAAGCGGGCGGGCTCGGCTTGATGGCTTCGATATGGTCGATGATCGCCGACGAGTCTTGCAGCATCGTCTTGTCGGGCATGATGACCACCGGCAAGACGACCCGCCCTACCGTCGCGCGAATTTGCGCGAACATGTGGCCCAGGTGAGGCAGCTCAGCGCGAAAGTCGAGGCCCTTGAACCGCATATAGCTCAGGGTCTTGACGCTGAAGGGCGAGCACGGCCAGCCCCAGTATCGCCATTTCGGCATTCAGCCTCCGTCCGCGATCGCGACCGCGGAGATCTACTCCAGAGCACGCACGGCGCGCCGGAGTCTGGCATCGGGGAAGCCGCTCAGCAACACCTGTCCGTCTGCGTTGATATGCAGCTCGCTGAGCAATTGCGCTGGCCGGGTCGCGTGAAACGGCCGTCCCAGCACCCAGAGTCGCTGATTGCGCGATCCGCGCCATGCCTGTCGGCCCGGCTTCTTGGGGTCGTAGCGGCCGTCGACGAGCAGATCGAGCTGAGCGAGCAGATCGGCCGCGCCAGACGGGGCACCGGCGCCGCGCAGCTCTTCGAGGCGATACCCCGAGAACGCCATCATCGACGCTTCGGGCCAGGCCCTCTGCACCTGCGCCGCGACGTCAGCGGTCGCGTCGGCCTGCTGGAAGGGCTCACCCCCCGAGAACGTCACGCCAACCGTCTCTGCAGTGCGCGCGGCCAGAACGCGCGCGACCAGCGCTGCCCTGCTGAGCGTCTCGCCGCCCACCGCATGCGTGCCGGGGTTGAAGCATCCGGGACAACCCAGGCTGCAGCCCTGCACCCAGACAACGACTCGCCGTCCTGGCCCATTTACGGCTGACTGCCCAGCAAATCCAGCGATTTGGATGTGCTCTTCGGAGGTTATTTCGATCTTTTTTTGCATTTTTCTGCGACACACGCCGGCACCGGCCGATGGGGGAGTGTGGCCGAGTCACGCGGCTGCGATCCAGCAAACCGAACGACAGGTGAAATCAGCATGTCCACCACCCCCTTCGAGTGCACCGCGATCGTCGGCCAATCCACCCCTGTTCGCGCCCTGCGCGCGCGTGTTTACCGGCTCGGCCCCGCGTCTCATCCAGTCCTCATCCAAGGCGAAACAGGGGTCGGCAAAGAGCTCGCCGCCCAGGGCCTGCATGCCGCGTCTCAACGGGCTGGGCCCTTCGTCGCGGTCAACTGCGCGATGCTGCGACCCGACCTTGTCGCCGCGGAGCTCTTCGGCAGTCGCGCGGGCGGCTTCACGGGCGCGACAAATCGCGACGGTCTTTGCGTGCAGGCCCATGGTGGAACTTTGTTTCTCGACGAAGTGGGCGAGCTGCCCCTCGACGCCCAGGCCATGCTGCTGCGGGTGCTCTCGCTCAAAGTGGTGCGACCGGTGGGCGGCCAACGCACCCGACCGGCCGACTTTCGGCTGCTGTGCGCGACCCATCGAGATCTCGAAGCGATGGTCGAGGCGCGCACCTTCCGCGCCGACCTGCTGCACCGGATCGACACGTTGCGGGTGCGCGTCCCACCGCTGCGAGAACGCCTCGACGACGTGCGCCTGCTCGCCCGTCACTTCATTGGCCGCCACGACGAGCGGTTCGAGCCCTGCGCCTGGCGGGCCCTGCACAGTCATACATGGCCGGGCAACATCCGAGAGCTCAACAACGTGCTCACGCGGGCGCGCTACGACGTCGACGGTCCGATCCGGGGGGGCGCGTTGGGCCTGCAACGTATTGGCCGCACCCCAGGGCAGACGACGCCCAGCCGTATGACACCCTTGCGCCAGCAGATGAGTGAAGCGGTCGCCCGCGCGGTGCAGGCCTGCGGTGGCAACGTGCGGGCGGCAGCGCGGGCGCTGCAGATCAGCCCGACAACGGCGTACCGCTACTTGGGGTTGGCGGGCAATGGTTCGCCCTGAGCGAGAGAGGGCTCAGCGGCGGGTCGTCCTCAGCGGCGGGTCGTCCTCAGCGGCAGGCTAAGCGGGCGGCGTCGCCGGCTTGATCTTCCTGAGGAGCGCGAGGAAGGGCCGAAATGGGCTCTCCTTTGGGAAGTCGCGCTCGGGCGCGTTGCGTGACTCCCAGGCGATATCGCCGATGATATACAGCAGAACGCCCAGCACCAGCGCCGTCTCCCACAGGTACTGCTCATCATACCATCCAACCTTGAGTTGGATGATCTGAGAGGTCAGCGCCATACCGATGAGCACCACCACATAGCGCGTCCGTCTCATGGCGACCGGCGCCAGTAAGACTATGAAATTATAGTAATAACAGGTCAAATCGAAGACCCCGATGATCATGATTGTGCTGATGGCGGTGGCTTCCCAGTCCTCCATTCGCCACGCGCAG
>JBNMOZ010000740.1:0-3083 GCA_051276005.1 Bradymonadia bacterium
GCGGCAGCGTGCAACCGCTGAAGGGCCGCACCCTCGCGATGGTCTTCGAGAAGGCCAGCACCCGCACGCGGGTCAGCTTCGACGTGGGCATGCACCAGCTCGGCGGTCACGCTCTGATGCTGCGCCGCGCCGACTTGCAGATCGGCCGCGGCGAGTCTGTCGCCGACACCGCTCAGGTGCTCAGCCGTTACGTCGACGGCATCATGATCCGCACCTTCGGGCATGACACGCTCACGGCCCTCGCGACCCACGCGACCGTGCCGGTGATCAACGGCCTGACCGATTTGGCGCACCCCTGCCAGGTGCTCGCCGATCTGCTCACCTGCCGCGAGGCCTTCGGTGCCGAGGCGCTGCACACGATGCGCGTGGCCTGGATTGGCGACGGCAACAACATGGCCCATTCGTGGATCAACGCCGCGTGGGTGTTGGGCTTCGAGCTGGTCATCGCGTGCCCCGACGGCTACCGCCCGGCGGCCGAAGTGCTCGATCCGGCGCTCAAGGCCGGCGCCAGGGTCACCGTGACCACCGACCCGAACGCGGCCGCCGAGGGCGCGCACGTGGTGACCACCGACGTGTGGACGAGCATGGGCCAAGAAGATGAGAACGCCGCGCGCCAAGCCGCGTTCGCGGGCTTCTGTGTCGACTCGGCGATGATGGCCCGCGCCGACGCCGACGCGATCTTCCTACACTGCCTGCCGGCCCATCGCGGCGAAGAGGTCACGGCTGCCGTGTGTGATGGTCCGCAGAGCCGCATCTTCGATGAGGCGGAGAACCGTCTGCATGCCCAGAAGGCCGCGCTCGAGTGGTTGATGGGCGGGCGCGCGCCTGGCTGATTGGCTGGGTGGGCGCGGCGAATCGCGTTGGCCCCCTCGCGTCTGATGGCTGGGTTGCGGGGGCATCGGTGGTGCGCTCTTCCGTCATGGTCGCGGTGGCATCGGGCGTGGTGCTTGGATGGCGTTGCGCACCCACGAGGGGGGCCAACGCCATCCGCCGCTTGGTGGGTTGTTGGGGTGTTTGCGAGCGATGGCGCCGGGCAGCCTGCTGCGCAGCGCGAACGAGCACCAGTACACGGCGCGTAGCACGCCATCAACGCGGCCCGGTCGGCGTCAGGGACCTGAGTGTCGAACGCGTCTGCGCAGGTCGCGAAGCATGTCCGGGCGACGTCGGAGCACGCGGCCTCACAGGCGGGCTCTTCGGCGGCGGGCAGCTCGACCGGATCGGGCTGCTCCGCGCCGGGCGGTAGCACGCGCAAGTTCTCTGGAACCTCGTCGGCCGGCTGCGCCTGTGCGCTCACCGCACCCGCGCAGCATATGATGATGGCGATGGCAGACTTCACGGCGGCGAACTTCATCAGGCCTCCAATCACGGTCGAGAGATGTAGCGAATCGAGTGTTCGGTGACCGGCTGCACGTCGCTGCTGGTCCGGTAAGTCACGCGGGGGTTGCCATGCGTGTCGAGGTCGACCGCGTTGCCGCCGCTGACGTCGGTGTCGGCGAGATCGCACAGCACAAAGGCAGGCGTCGGGTCGTTCGCGCCAGCGCGACCGGCGGCGAAGGCTTCGGCGCCGGCTGAGCACCCTTGGGCCGATGCTCGGCGTACCAGACGCCACTCTCGTGTTGAGCGAGCACTGAATGGCGCAGACCGCCTTGATGCTGACGGGCGGCGACCGCCAGGACGGCGCCGTTTACTGCGACCAGCGGATCGAACGCCAGCAGTTTTCTGGGCGCCTGCCAAGGGCTCGCGCCCACCTTGACCCGCGTCCATACCTCATTGTCGGTGCGGTTGTAGGCGGCGACCACGACAGTGTCACCGGCGATGGCGACGTCGGGTTCCCCCCAATTGTCTGGATCGTTGTCGCCGAAGACGACCACGTCTTGCACATTCAAGCTCGCGTCCTCGTACACGAGCCGCACGTCCCGCCCCGCGCCCATGAAGCCCGTTGCGCAGGTCCAGGCGAAGCGAGCGTCAGCGCGCAGTTGAAGTGGCGCATCGGCTGCTCGTCGCCGCGGGCCCTGGCGGCTGCACCCGCTATCAGCTCTGGTCGACCGACGGGGATGACCATCTGCGGCTGCTCTGGGAGTACGATCACCAATACATGGACCTGGCTGGCAGTGTTCACCCGCTCAAGTTCGGCGACGTGGACGGCGACGGCGACCAGGAGGCGGTGATCAACATGGGTCTGATCATGACCGTTTGGGACTGGCGCCCGGACGCCGCGAGCCCGAGTGGTGGCACGATGGTGCAGATCTTCGGCGAGCGCATCACCCGCCCGCAGGTAGCCCACGGACCGACCTTCGCCGAAGACCTCGACGGTGATGGCCGGGCCGAAATCATCTTCGCGGACACGGTCGGGGGCGCCGCGGACGGTGGCGGCCCCGAGCCTGGCTCAACCCCCGCGGCGTGCTGATCCGCAGTCTGCGCCGGTCGGGCGGTCGACCATTTGCGGTCAGCGCGCCAATGCACGACGCTCTCAACATGCGGCCCTCACCTCATCGCTGCGCCTGCCTCGTCATCGCGGCCCTCCTGCCGGCCTGCGATGACGGCAGCAATCTCGAGCCTCCCGATGCTCTGGTCGATGCACGAACTGCTGACATGGGCAGGCCGGATGCCATGCCCGACGCATCGGTCATCGACGCCGCGCCCCGCCCCGATCGCGACGTCATCGACCGGGGCGTCGCTGACCGCGGCCCACCCGACGCCGCGCCCGACGCTGGTCCACCTGAAGACCCATACGTCGCGTCCGGCGTGTTCGAGCGCATCCCAGGGCCGGCCTGCGCCACACCGCAAGCCCCGTCGGAGGACATGCCCGGCGACTTCGAGGCCTGGGCCTTTCAAGAGTTGGGAAGACTGCAGTATGCGGGTGATGTGAACGAAAATGGGCGCGCCGAGTTGTTTGTATGGACCGACTTTTTGTCCGACGAGCCCGAGCACGGCTACCGTGGCCTCACCATCTATGAACGCGACGATGAAGGCCTTTGGAGTGTCCTGGGACAGGCCCGATCCATCATTCCCTACGGGTTTGCTGACCTGGATCGAGACGGGCGCAACGAGCTCATCGGGGGCGAGCACTACCTGTCGAGTGT
>JBNMOZ010000741.1:0-3074 GCA_051276005.1 Bradymonadia bacterium
CGCGGTGGTGGCGCTGGCCATCGCCTGGCTGCCCGACCAGACCAGCGCGGGCGCTCTGCGCGCGTGGCTGTGCGCAGGCGCCCTGCCCTGCCTGATCCTTTGGCAGGGCGGCCTGCGCGGCGGGCTGTCGTGGCTGCTGCTGGCAGCGACGGCGCTCATCTCGGGCACCTCGACGGCCGTGTGGCTGGCGACCTGGCAGCTGGGCTGGTGGGCGGCGTTGCTGCTCGGTCGACACGCGCCGGCGCGGCATTCGGCCATCGCGGCCGCCGGGGCGCTCGCGGCCTTGCCGGCTTGGTACGACCCCAACGGCCTCTTCGGCAACCCTGACTACGTCGCGGCCTTCGTCGCGCTCTGCGTACCCAGCGCGTGGGTGATGATGACGCAGGATCGACGCTGGGCGATCGTGCTGGTGGCGATGCTCGGTGCGCTCGTGCACGCGCAGAGCCTGGGAGCGTGGGCGGCGTTGGCGGTGGTAGCCGTCATCGCGCTGGCGATCCACCGACGCTGGGCAGCGGTGGCGCTGCTCGGCCTCTTGGCCATCGCCGGGGCCCTGGGTCGCGAGAGCGTCGCCACCCACCTCGAAGGGCGCGCACACTTGGCGGGTGTCACCGCGCGGGTCGCCCGCACGGCTGCGTTCGTGGGGCTGGGCGCCGGCCAATTGCACGGGGCCTTTCTTGTGCAACAGGCGCGCACTCTCGACGACGCGGCGCTCTGGACGAACGCCCATCACGCCCACGCCGAGCCGCTGCAGGTGGTCGCCGAGCAGGGGCTGCTGGGGCTCGCGTTGCTGTGTCTGCCCATCCTGATCGCGCTGCGTCGGCCCTGGACGACCCATCACGCGACCGTCGGCGTGGGGGTGATTCTCGGCGCCGTGACCCTGCCGCTGTATATGCCGGGCGTGTGCCTTCTGGTCGCTCATGGGCTGGGCGCCGCCCTGGGCCCGTCTGCGGCGACGTCGCCGATTTGGCGGTGGCCAGCCCGCCTTTTGGGCGCGGGGTTGCTGCTCATCGCGACCTCGCAGCTGATGACCGATCGCATGCTCGCCCGCGCCGATCGTACCGCTGATGCCCCGCTGGCCGAGACCGCGGCCCGGTGGTCGCTGCGTCCCGCGTCGGCGCTGCGGGTCGCTGCCGGCCACCAGCCCGCGTCTGCCCATGCGCTCGCGCTCGCTGACGCGGCCAACGCCATCGACCCCAGCGTCGAGGGGATCATGCTGCGCGGCCAAATTTTGCATCAGACCGGTGAGTTCGCCGGCGCGGAGGAGGCCTTCCGACGCGCGGTGCATCTGCATCGATGGCTGTTCGCCGGCTGGTTCAACCTGTCTCGGACCTTGGAAGACCAGGGTGATCGACCGGGCGCGCGGGCGGCCGCGAAGAGAGCCCGCGCGCTGCGGCCAAGCGATGAACGATTGCGACATTTGCCACCCTGACGTGCGCGGCGGGAACGTTTGGGGCCGCCGCGCTGTCGATCCATGCAGACCGCCTTGGAGACGTCATGCCCCGCACCGCTTTCGACCCGCCGCCGACCCCTTGGGATGCCGACGACGGCTCGCTGTTCGCCCCCGTCGGTCGATTCTCCAGCATGCTCAACCGCCTCAACGGCTGGCTGCCGTGGCGCCGCCGCTGGACGCCCTGATCGCGCGCCGCCGTGCTCGGCTTGCGGTGCGAGAAGCTGCACTGCACTGACGCATCGACCGCTCGGTATGCTGCCGCATGCACCGAACCTTTCCTGCCCTTGCCCTCTGCGTCTCTGCGCTCTGCCTCGTCGCCCCAGGGTGCGAGCCGTCTGACGGCGACGCCACCGACGCCGGCCCCCAGGCCGACGCCGCGATCAGCTGTGACGACGTCATTTGTGGCGGCAACGCGCACTGCGAAGCCGGCGTCTGCGTCTGCAACGAAGGCCTGGTCGCCGACGGCGATGAGTGCGTTGAAGCCGAGCCGCCGCCGCTGCCGACCCCCGCCGATCGCACCGAAGCGGCTGTGTGCGCCTACTGGGCGCAAGAGCATGTCGACGTGCGCCCCGAAGCGACGCCCGGCGCCGGCATGTGCGACTCGAGCGTGATCGGGGCCCCGGCGCAGGAGAACGCGCTGCGGCGCACCAACCTGTACCGCTGGCTGGTCGGGTTGCCGCCGGTGCCCTACGAACCGGCTCTGCTCGCCGGCGTTCAGGCCTGCGCGGTGGTGCTCAAGGCGCTGGGCCGCCTCGACCACGCGCCGCCCGATTCGACCGCGTGCTACGACCCGGTTCAAGCCGCAGGTCGCAGCAACCTCGCCATCGGCGGCGGCATGGCCGACTCGGTTGATCTGTACGTCGACGACCGTGGCGTCGACACCCTTGGGCACCGGCGATGGGTGCTTGAGCCGGGCCTGGGGGCCACCGCGTTTGGGATCAGTGGGCGCTACAGCTGCATGGACGTCTTCACGGGCGGAGGCGACGCTTCGGTGCCGTTCATCGCATGGCCGCCGCCGGGCTACATGCCGCTCGACGGCGCCGCTGGCGAGTGGTCGATCTCGCTGTGGGGTCGGCGAGTGACGCCCGACTCAGTGCTGCGCATCGACACCGGTGACGGCACCAGCACGCAGCTCGAATACAATGATCTGGAGCTGGGCTATGGATCGGCGTCGAGCGTCATCTCGTTCGACGTGCCCGAGGCGCTGCGCCGCGATGGGCAGCAGATCGCGGTGACGTTGGATCGACTCAGCGAGGGCGCGCCGCTGGCGTACACAGTGGTCTACACGGGGTGTGGCGAGTAGCGCCGCGGCCCTCTTACGGGGCGTCGACACAGCGCTGGGGTCTCGCATGACGCAACACCCCGGTGTCGGTGCCCGCGTCGCCAGCGCACCGATTTAGCGCCGGCGCCGACGCAGCAAGCCCGCCAGCATCAACAGCCCGAAGGCCCCGCCCGCAGGCGCGCCCGGTGTCGTCGAGCAGCCGCCGCTGTCGCCGCCGCCATCCTGGCCCGATCCGCCAGCGCCGGTGCCCATATCGATGCCGGGGCTGCCGCCTTCGCCGCCGTCGCCGCCACCCTCGCCGTCGCCGTCGCAGGCCCATTGCGGATCATCGGGGCGGCCCTG
>JBNMOZ010000742.1:0-3063 GCA_051276005.1 Bradymonadia bacterium
CGTACTCAGCCAGTCCGTCGACAGGCTCGACCTCGTTTTGACCGAGCCACCAGAGCACGTTGGAGAGGCCGCTCATATGGCCGACCTCGATGCTCTGACGCTTGCCGAAGAGGCCCGCGGGCACGCACGAGTAGATGCGGTCGGCCAGCCAGTCATCGCCCTTGGCGATCGCCTTGATCACCGCCGACGCATGCACGCCAGTCGCGGTGCGAAACGCGTCGCCGCCCATGAGCGGGTAGGCCCGGTCGATGGGGGTGTTGGTCGCCTCGGAGACGGCCTGACACCACTCGACGAGGGTGCGCAGATCGTTGTCGATCTCGCCCATGAGCTTGAGGTTGACGAGCACCTGGTCGAGGGCGGCGTTGCCGACGCGCTCACCGATACCCAGGGCCGTGCCGTGCACGCGATCGGCGCCATGCTCGATGGCGAAGAGCGTGTTGCAGACCCCAAGGCCCCGGTCGTTATGCCCGTGCCAGTCGATGCCCACGTCGGCGCCGGTGCCGTCGATCAGGTTGCGGGTCCAGCGGACGAGGTTGCGGACGCCATCGGGGCTGGCATGACCGACGGTGTCGCATAGGGTCAGGCGCTGGGCGCCCTTCTCGATGACGCTGAGAAACAACGGCTGCAGCGTTGACGGGTACGAGCGCACCGTGTCTTCGGTGACGAAGTTGACCGTGAGGCCCTCTTTGATCGCGAATTCGACGGCGTCGCCCGCGTATTTCATCAACTGGCTGAGGTCCCAGTCCTCTGCGATCTGGCGGATCGGGCTGGTGCCCAAAAAGCAGTGCACCTCGAGAGATTGGCCGGTGGCCTGGCTGATCTCGACGATCGGGCGAATGTCGTTGACGTGCGTGCGCGCCGCGCAGCCCAGCGAGATGTCGAGCTTGAGGGCCTGGCAGTGCTTGACGATCGCCGTGACGTCGTCGACCTGCCGCTGACCCGCGCCGGGCAGGCCGATGTCGGCCGAGTGGATCCCCAACGAGGCCGTCAGCTCGACGATGCGCTTCTTCTGCTCGATGGTCGGATCGTGGATCGACGGGCCCTGGATGCCGTCGCGCAGGGTCTCGTCATGAAACTGAACAGCCGCGCGCGGCGACAGCCCGACGCGCTTGCTCCGGGTGTTCCAGTCGTAGATTAGATCTGAGTGCGTCAACTCGTCCATGCCACCTCGAAAAACCAGGGCTGCGCGAACAGTACCAGGGCCGGGCACCGAATGGGGCAGCCAAAAGAGAGAGTCCCGATGCGCAGAGCAGACGCCCGAGCATCGCGACTTTAAGAGACGCTATGCCGCTTCGATGATGACCGCGATGCCCTGGCCACCACCGATGCAGGCGCTGCCGAGGGCGTACTTGCCGCCCGTACGCTTGAGCTCGTACAGCAGGTGGCTGATGATCCGCGCACCCGTCGCGCCCAGCGGGTGTCCCAGAGCGATGGCGCCGCCGTTGACGTTGGTCTTTTCGCGGGGCAGCTCAAGCGCGCGCTCACAGGCGATGTACTGCGGCGCGAAGGCCTCGTTGACCTCGATGAGATCCATGTCGGCGATGGTCAGGCCAGCGCGCGCCAGGGCGATCTTCGTCGCCGGCACCGGGCCGATGCCCATGATGTTCGGGTCGCAGCCGCTCACGCCCCATTGCACCAGGCGGCCGAGGGGCTGCAGGCCCTTCTCCTCGGCGTACTTCGCGGTGCTCATCACGAGGGCGGCGGCGCCATCACAGATGCCGCTGGCGTTGGCGGCCGTGACGACGCCGTCCTTCTTAAAGACCGGGCGCAGCTTGGCGAGCCCCTCGGGGGTGCTGGCGCGCGGGTGCTCATCGGTGTCGAAGGTGGTCGTACCCTTGCGCGACTTGAGCTCCAAGGGCGCGATCTCATTGGCGAAGCGGCCGTCGGCCTGCGCGGCAGCCCAAGCGGCTTGGCTGCGCGCTGCGTACACGTCGCAGTCCTCGCGGCTGACCGAATACTGATCGGACAGGTTCTCAGCGGTCATCGCCATGGGCAGGCCGGTGTAGGTGTCGGTCAAGGACGCCCACAAGCTGTCTTCAAGCTGGGGGGTCTGCCCGAAGCGGAAGCCCTTGCGGCCGCCATAGACGACATGTGGCGCCTGCGTCATCGACTCGGTGCCGCCCACGAGGACGACGTCGGCGTCACCCACGAGGATCTCACGCGCGCCGGCGGTGATGGCCTCAAAGCCCGAACCGCAGAGCCGGTTGAGGGTGACCGCGGGCACCTCTTGGGGGATGCCGCTCTTGAGGCCCACGTGCCGCGCCAGGTAGATGGCGTCGCGGCTTGTCTGCAGCACGTTGCCGAACAAGACGTGGTCAACATCGGCGCGATCGACGCCGCTCTGGTCGAGGGCCGCGTTGGCGGCGTGAACGCCCAGGTCGGTGGCCGACAGCTTGCTCAGCGCGCCGTTGAACGTGCCGAACGCGGTGCGCTTGGCGCCCAGAAAGACGATGTCGGTGGACAGGGGCCGCGGGCCAGACTTGCTCATGTCAGACTTGCTCATGGACTTCGGACTCCGGTCTGGGGTGATTTGTGTGCGCAGTTTCGCGAGCGCAGACTACCCATCGCGGATGCCGAGCACCACCATCAGGGCGCACGCAAGGCGGGTTTTAGCGCGCGGTCGTCCTTAACCTTCGAAGGTGAAGGTGCAGCGCTCGAGGGGCAGGATGATGTCGCTCAACACGACGAAGTAATACGTCTGGCCGACCACCAGCGCGGGGGCCGCTCCCTCGGCGGGGATGCGCTGTGACACGCCGGTGGGCACGTCACCGTATGCGGTGCCGCAGCCGATCGGTGCGTCTTCAGGCGCCACGCTGAGCATCCAGACCGTGTCGTCGGGCACGTCGAGGTTGGGCGGTGCGCCCGGGTTCGCGCCGCCCTCGGCGATCACGTACACGTAGCGCGCGCCGCCGCCGGACCACATCAGGGTGCCGTCGGCCATGACGCCCACGCCGTCCGCGCAGGCCTCGGGCTCATACACAAGCTGAGCCGCCAGCGGGCCGCCGAAGTCTTCGTACTCGGCGGCGTCGGCGTCGGTGCCACCCCGGCGGCTGAACTCAGCGC
>JBNMOZ010000743.1:0-3062 GCA_051276005.1 Bradymonadia bacterium
CGATCGCGCGCATCGCAGTCGGCAGAACGACCGGTAGCCTGGACGAAGATTGAGCGGGGGCAGACACGGTCGGGACGTTCATGGCAGACTCCAGATTGAGGTGCGTCTTACACTGTAAGCTTACGCTGTAAGGTAGGGTCGAGGTGCAGACGTGTCAAGCCGATCTGGGTCGATGAGGAGGACGAGATGGTCGATGAGGACACGCCCGAGTTGAGCGCAGGCCGGCAACCGCTGAGCGTCGCTCGGGTGATCGAAGCGGCGGTCGCGTTGGCTGACGCGTCGGGGCTCAAGGCTCTGTCGATGCGCAAGATCGGGCAGGCGTTGGGCGTCGAGGCGATGTCGCTGTACGCCCACGTGGCCAACAAAGGCGCGATCCTCGACGGCATGATCGATCACGTCCTGGGGCTCATTGAGGTGCCGGCCATAGGCGCGCCCTGGAAGGCGGCGATGCGGCGGCGGGCGACGTCGGCGCGAAATGCGATGATGCGCCATCGCTGGGCCATCAGTTTGGTGGAGTCGCGCAGCGACCTGGGCCCAGCCGGTATGCGATACTACGATTCGATCATCGGGTGCATGCGTCAGTCTGGGTTCTCGATCGAGTTGGCCGCGCACGCGTTCTCGGCCATCGACAGCTACATCTACGGCTTCGCGCTGCAGCAGGTGAAGATGCCTTACGAGACCACCGCTGAGCTCGAGGCCATCGCTGATGACGTGCTGGCCGCGCTGCCTGCTGAGCAGTTCCCGCATTTCACCGAGATGATCGTCGGGCACGTGATGCAGCCCGGCTACAACTACGACGACGAGTTTGAGTTCGGGCTCGAGGTGCTGCTGGACGGCTTTGAGCGTCTGCTCGCCGTCGATTGATCGCCCCGGTCGGGGTTGTGGTACCCTCGACGGCTGCATAGCCCGTTTTTAGGGCTCTTTTCAGGGGAACTCATGGTCGACGCCGCTGACGCGCCGCTGGATCTCGCCGGCATCCTCGAGGCGCCGCCTCGCAGTAACCCCGAGCGCAAGATCTATACGAATCTCAACCTGAACATGGCGTCCATCGAAGCTGTCGGGTTCGACATGGACTACACGCTCGCGCCTTACCACCAAAAGGCGATGGACGAGCTGTCGATCCGCATGACGGTTCACAAGCTCATCAGCAACCATGACTACCCCGAGGAGATCCGCACCGCGCGGCTCGATCATGCCTTCATCATTCGGGGGCTGGTGGTCGACAAAGAGCTGGGGCACATCCTCAAGCTCGACAGCCATTACCTGGTCGGACGCTGCTATCACGGCTATCGCAAGCTGGAGCGGGTGCACATCAAGGAGCTGTACGGCACGCGGCCGATTCGCCTGGGCGATCCGCGGTTCGCGCTGATCGACACGCTGTTCAGCCTGCCCGAGGCGGTGTTGCTGGCGGGCATCATCGAGCATTACGAGCAAGAGGGGCGCACGCTGCCCGTCACCTATCGCACCCTCTTTGACGACATCCGCGCGAGCATCGACGAGGCGCATCGCGACAACTCGCTCAAGGCCGAGATTATGGCGGATCTGGCGGCGTTCATCGTGAAGGATCCCGATCTCGGGCCCACGCTGCACAAGCTGCGTTCGAGCGGTAAGCGCCTGTTTCTACTGACGAACTCGGAGTGGTACTACACCGATGCGGTGATGAAGTACCTGCTCGACGGCGTGTTGCCGTTCTACGGGTCGTGGCGCGATTACTTCGACATGGTCATCGGCAGCGGCCGCAAGCCGCTCTTCTTCAGCGGCACGCCCGACTTCATCGAGCTCGACCCGACGGGCAAAGAGCTGGGGCCGATCACCGAGTATCGCCGCAGCGCCATCTATCAGGGCGGCAACATCCGCGCGTTAGAGGACATGCTCGAGCTGCGCGGCGATCGCATCCTGTACGTGGGCGACCACATGTACAGCGACATCCTGCGCTCCAAGAAGTCGGGGCAATGGCGCACTGCGCTGGTGGTCCAGGAGATGGAGGCGTCCATCGCGCTCACCCACGAGAACCTGCACGACCTGCGACGAATTGAGGATCTCGAGGCCGCCGCGCGTCGGCTCGATGACAGCATCAATGATCAGACCACGCTGCAGGTCAGCCTGGGTCGCTTGGTGCAGCTGATCGGTCGCCTGACGGGCCCCGAGAGCCGCGTGATCGAGACGACGCTCGCCAGCGTCGACGACGAGGTCGAGAAGAACCGAGAGATCTTGCGCCAGACGCTCGCCGAGTTGGAGGCCTTCGAGGCCGAGCTGGACGCGAAGTTCAACAAGTATTGGGGGCGGGTGTTTCGCGAGCGCAACGAGCCGAGCATGTTCGGTGCGCAGCTGAGCCACTACGCCGACATCTACACGAGCCGGGTGAGCAATCTCCTGGCGTATTCGCCCGGGCAGCATTTCCGGGCGCCGCGGCAGGTCATGCCGCACGAGCGCGACTAAGGCGGGTTGATGTGGGTGTAATGTCCATGTCGACACGCCAACACAGCCGGGCTACGCGCTGATCCGGGGGGACTGAGATGACACGCTCTTGGACGATCGTCGGGGCGCTTGCAGCCGCATTATGTGGGGGCTGCGACGACTCTAGCTCGGGTGATCCGCTGGTGATTCAGCCGCCACCGCGTCAACCGATCGACGCGAGCATTACCGATGGTCTGCCGCCGTCTGACATCGACGCTGGCGAAGGCGGCGTGGGCGGCGAGGGCGCGGGCGGCGTCGGTGGTGAAGGCGGAGGCGCAGGTGGCGCTGGCGGCGGCGCGGGTGGTGCGGGCGGCGCAGGGGGCGGGGCACCCGTCTGTGATCCCGGCACCGCGCGCTGTCCGATCGAGGGCGGCGGCAACATCGAGTTCTGCTTCGGCGATTCATGGCAGGGCGAGGAGTGCGCCGAGAACGGCGTCTGCTTCAACAGCCAGTGCCTGCCCGATCCAACCGGCTGCGAAGCGGACACCCGAATCTGCCTGGGCGACGCGCAGCCCGCGGTGTGCAACCCGGCCGCGGGCGAATGGCAGGCCCAAGCGCCCTGTCAGGACGGCGACGTCTGCGTGCGCGGTGAGTGCGTCTCTGAA
>JBNMOZ010000744.1:0-3059 GCA_051276005.1 Bradymonadia bacterium
GTCTCGGCGGGCAACAGCAACAGATCGCCGCCGTGCAGGCGCGCCAAATCGCGGGCGATACCCAGACCGATCCCGGTGCCGGCCGCGCCTTCGCTCAGCGAGTCATCGAGGCGCTCAAAGGGCACGAAGACGCGCTCGCGCGCCCCGCGAGGCACGCCGGGTCCGCCGTCTTGCAGGGTCAGCACCGAGCGCTGGGCGCTCTGTCGGGTCTGGATGCGCAGCGGACCGCCCTTGGCGTACTTCTCAACGTTGCTGAGCAGGTTGTAGAGCACCTGACCGACCGCGTCGGCGTCGATGGCCACCGGCGTAGACGCCTGCAAGTCGAGGGTCAACGGCACCGCGCAGCGCTCGAGGGCGGGCCTGAACTGCTCGACCACGTCGGTGACGATGCGGTCGAGGCTGGCCGGCGCGCGGCGTACGCTGAGGCTCTTTCGCTGGCCTTTGGCGAAGGTCAGGATGTTGCCGATCAGGCGGCTCAGGCGCTGACTCTCACGCGTGATAACGCCCAGATGCCGGGCGGTGCGCTCATCGGCATCGAACAGATCTTCTTCGAGCAATTCTGCATACATGCGAATGTTTGTCAGCGGCGTCTTCAGCTCGTGGCTGACCTGATTGACGAAGGTGACCCGCCGGGCCGCGCGGCGCAGATCCCGGGTGCTCTCGCGATAGAAGTAGACCGCCAAACCGAGCAGCGAGAGCCCCATCGCGACCAGCCCCGTGAGCACGCCTCCGCCCACGCCGGCGGACGCGGGCATCGCGCCGGTCCACGCCAGCTGCCAGGCGCTGAGCGGCGCATCGAGCGGCTGGGTCAAGTGCGGCAGTTGGCCCGCTGGCGGCGTCCAGCTGCCCCAGACGTACGCGACCCGCCCGCTCGAATCGAGCAGCGCGATGCGCTCGTCGCCGCCCGACTCCCGCGTCGAGGGCAGGCGCCCCACCACATCGCTGAGCAGCTGCACGCGATCGACCTCGACCGCGTAGATGCGGCCGTCGGGTCGACGCCGCCAGAACATGAGGTTGAGGCCGCCGCCCCAATACCAGATGTGCCAGCCGTAGGCGTCCTCGTCGGCCGGCGCCTGCGCAGCGACGGTGCTCAGCGGAATGACCGGGCCGTTGGCGCGCTGCTGCATGCTGCCTTGCCCCTGGCGCGAGACAGCGACGGCCTGCTTGGGCGCCGCCGTCGTGGGCGCCGCCGTCTTGGGCGCCGCCTCCTTGACGTCGGGCATCGAACCATCGTTGCCCAGGTCGGCCTTCTTCGACATCGGCCGGTGCACCAGCGCCCGGCCTTGCCACAGCCCGCGGGTGCGCTCGACGAAGGTGCGCTCCGCCTCGCTCAACGCGCCCTGCGCCGGGGGAAAAGCCCGCCGCCCCTGCACGTCCAAAACCAGCAGGTGTCGAAACTGTGACTCGCCGCGCAGGCGATCGCGCAGCGCGTCGACGTCGGTGGGCAGATCACTCGTCGCCGCAAGGAGCGCGCGCTCCTTATCAACCATCAGGCGACCGATGGCTGCAGCCTGGTCGGTGAGGCGCGCCGACACCACCTCATCGAAGCGCTCGGCGACGCGCCGGGCTTCATCTTCAGCCATACGCGTCCCCAGCCAGGCGAGGCTGGCGAGGGGCACGACGACGAGGATCGCGAGGATCAGGGCAAGGCGAGCACGCATGGCCAGAGTATGCCCGACGGGCCTCACCCGGATCGTAACTTCTATGTAATTCCGTGTCGCTCGCGGCGTAGTATCGAGGCGGGTCCAAAGCAGACCGGCCGATGTGCGGGCCTCACACATCGCGCCCTGGACCTGCCCAAAACTTCCCGTACGTGTCCGATGGTCATTTGGATCGGTACAGAATTGCGACCGCTCCGTTCACTGATCCAGAACGGGTATCCCACCGAACATGTCTCTGCGAATCCGATGCTTCAATCATCTTCACACCGGAGAGACGACATTATGAATTCCATTCGAACCCGATTCTCATCCTCATGGAGCGCCTGCCTGCTGGTGCTCGCTCTCTTTATGACCGCAGGGTGCGGCGACGACGACGATGACAACGGCGGCTCTGTCGCTGACGCCATGGTTGGCGAAGGCGGCATGGGCGGCGAGGGCGGCGAGGGCGGCGAGGGCGGCGAGGGCGGCGAAGGCGGCGCTGTTGAGCTTGGTAACATCGCTGAGGTTGCGGCAGCAGACGGCCGCTTTGTCACGCTGCTCGCTGCGGTTGACGCGGCCGGCTTGACCGCCGCAGTCACCGACGATTCGGCCGAGTTGACCGTCTTTGCTCCGACCGACGATGCCTTCGCGGCGCTCGGCCAGGAGACCATCGACGCCCTGCTCGCCGATCCCGAAGCCCTCGCCAGCATCCTGCTCTATCATGTGGTCGCCGGCATCCAGGACTCGGCCGCGGTTGTCGCAGCCGAGAGCTTCACGACCCTCAACGGCGCCGACATCACGGTCCGCGTCGAGGGCGATGACGTCTTCATCAACGACGCCCAGATCCTGGTCGTCGACGTGCCCGCCAGCAACGGCATCATCCACGCCATCGACGCCGTGCTGCTCCCGCCCGAAGGGCCGGGCAACATCGCCGAGGTCGCCGCGGCTGATGGTCGCTTCACCACGCTGCTCGCCGCCGCTGAGGTCGCCGGTTTGGTCGGCGCGCTCACCGACCCCGAAGCTGAGCTCACCGTCTTCGCCCCGACCGATGATGCCTTCGCGGCTCTCGGCCAGGAGACCATCGACGCCCTGCTCGCCGATCCCGAAGCCCTCGCCAGCATCCTGCTCTACCACGTGGTCGCAGGCATCCAGGACTCCGCGACGGTCGCAACCTCGCCCAGCTTCACGACCCTCAATGGCGCCGAGATCGCCGTCCGCGTCGAAGGCGACACCGTCTTCATCAACGACGCCCAGATTCTCGTCGTCGACGTGCCCGCCAGCAACGGCATCATCCACGCCATTGACGCGGTCCTCCTGCCGCCCGTCGCCCTCGGCAACATCGCCGAGGTCGCCGCTGCGGACGGCCGCTTCGAGACGCTGCTCGTCGCCGCCGAGGCCGCTGGCCTGGTCGGCGCGCTG
>JBNMOZ010000745.1:0-3058 GCA_051276005.1 Bradymonadia bacterium
GGTCGCCCCGATCGCTGCGGTCGTGGTCAACCCGGCGCTGCTCGAGCCCGGCAAGCTGACCGAGAAGGCCCCCGACAAGTATGCGGTCAAGCTCGCGACGACCGCGGGCGACATCATCATCGACGTCGACCGCAGCTGGGCACCCAAGGGCGCTGATCGCTGGTTCAACCTGGTCAAGAACGGCTACTACACCGACATCGCGTTCTTCCGCGTCATCAGCGGCTTCATGGCGCAGGTCGGCATCAGCGGCGCGCCCCAGCTCAACGGCATCTGGCGCATGGCGCGCATCGATGACGACTCGGGCAAGCAGAGCAACACCCGCGGCATGGTGACCTTCGCCACCGCCGGCCCGAACACGCGCACCACCCAGTTCTTCGTCAACTTCGGTGACAACGCCCGCCTCGACCGCATGGGCTTCGCGCCCTTCGGCAAGATCCGCGACATGGGCGTCGTCGATAAGCTGCACGCTGGATATGGCGAGGGCGCCCCGCGCGGCCAGGGCCCGGCCCAGGGGCGCATGCAGCAAGAGGGCAACGCCTACCTCAAGAAGGAGTTCCCCAAGCTCGACTACATCAAGACCGCGACGATCATGGAGTAGAGGCGCTCGCCTCTGCCGACCCGCCTGTGAGGCTGGGCACACCGCGCCTGACTACGCGCCCTGCTTTGCAAATAGGGGCGCGCCGCTACAGCCCAGGCGCGAAGCCGCGTCGCTGAGTGTTCTCGCAGACCAATCGCGAGACCACGAACTGGCGCAAGTACGACGCGCCGCCCGCCTTCTCCCCCACACCCGACATGCCGAAGCCGCCGAAAGGCTGGCGCCCAACCAACGCGCCCGTGCTGCTGCGGTTGAGGTACAGGTTGCCCACCGCGAACTCCTCGCGCGCCAACTCGAGGTGGGCGGGTCGGCGACTGTAGACCGCGCCGGTCAAGCGGTACTCGCTGTCATTGGCGTAGGTCAGCGCCGTCTCGAAGTCGGGCGCGCGGGTGACGGCCAATACGGGCCCGAAGACCTCGTCGCGGAACAGGCCATGCTCGGGCTCGACGTCGGTGAAGATGTGCGGCCCGACGAAGGGCTTGCCGACCCGCGCGGCCAAGCCCTCGGGCGCCGCCATCGCCAGCGCGAGCGTCGATTCACGACGCGCGGCGTCGACATGGCGCAGGATCGCGTCGGCGGCGGCTTGGTCGATCACCGGCCCGATGTCGGTGCCGGGCGCGCGGGGATCACCCATCGTCAAGCTGCGGGTGGCCTCGATGAGCCGATGCACGAAGTCGTCATGGGCGTCGGCGTGCACGATGACCCGGCTGCAGGCCGAACACTTCTGCCCCTGAAAGCTGAATGCGCTGGCCCGCACCCCCACCACGGCCTCGTCGAGATCGGCCGACGCGTCGACGATGATCGCGTTCTTGCCGCCCATCTCACAGACGACCTGTTTGACGCGCCCATCGGCGAGCGTCGAGCCCGCCGCCCGGATGATGTCGAGCCCGACGGCCTTGGATCCAGTGAACGCGATGACGGCGACCTTGGGGTGTCGCACCAGCGCCGCGCCGACGGTCTCGCCCGCGGCGGGCAGGCAGTGCAGCACCGTCTTGGGCACACCGGCCTGCCACAGAATCTCGCAGAGCCGGCGCGCGATCGCGGGGGTCTGCTCGGCCGGCTTGAGCACCACCGGGTTGCCGGTCACGAGCGCCGCGACGGTCATGCCGCAGGCGATGGCGAGCGGGAAGTTCCACGGCGAGATGACCGCGCACACCCCGCGCGGACGATGGCGCAACTCGTTGAATTCACCAATGAACTGACCCAGCCGAGCGGGCTCAAAGAGCGCGACAGCGTCACGCGCATACAGCTCGCAGAAGTCGATCGCTTCACACACATCAGCGTCGGCGGCCGCCCAGCCCTTGCCCGCTTCGACGACGATCCAGGCCGACAGCAAGTCGCGCTCGGCGCGCATGATCGCGGCGGCCTTGGTGAGGCACGCCGCGCGCTCGACCACGGGCGTTTGGCGCCAACCGTCGCGCGCGCCATCGGCCTTGTCGACCATGGACGCCATCTCGACGAGCGTGCGATCGGACTTCACCACGGGCACCTTCGCGCCCCGCATGGCCTTTACGAACGCGGCGCGGACGGTGTGCTCAGCGAAGTCGCGCAGCGGCTCTGACATGAACGGGCGGCCGTCGCCAACCCCCGCGACGGCCGGGCTGAGGGCGTGGCGCTCGGGCGCGTCCTCGATGCGCGCGACGCCCGGATCCGGTGCGTCGATCGGGGTATGCGGCGAGGCCAGAAGCACCGTCGCTGACGCGTCGTCGTTGAGCCCTCCGCGCAGCCACGACTCGTTGCTGGTGTTCTCGAGCAGGCGCCGCACCAGGTACGCCATGCCGGGGATCATCTCGCCCACCGGCACGTACTCGCGCAGCCTCAACCCGCGGGCCTTCGCGACGACCTTGAGGGGGTCGGCCATGCCCCGCAGCATCTGCAACTCGATGGCGCTCGCGGGCAGCTTGGCGGCCTCGAGCAGCGTCAGCGCCGTGGCGATGGATCGCAGGTTATGGCTGCCCAGCGCGAGCTTCGTGCCCGCATCGCCCAGGCTGCGCGGCGTCGCCCCGATGAACGCCCGCGTCATGCGCTCAAAGCAGGCGTCGGTCTCAGCTTTGCGGCTCCATACGGGCACCGGCCAGCCCATCTCCTCGGCGTGGATCGTCTCGTGATCCCAGTAGGCGCCCTTCACGAGGCGCACGGTGATCGGTCGCCCAATGCGCCCGGCCATCGCGATGACCTCGGCCGCGTCGGCGTCGCCGGAGCGCAGGTACGCCTGCAACGCCAGCCCGCCCTCGAAGTCTACCGCCCCACAGCAGCGCTCGAACAGCCGCAGGGTCAGGTCTTTGAGCGCGTAGTGCTCCATGTCGAAGTTGATGAAGACCCCGGCCTTTGACGCGGCTTGCAGCAACGGGACGAGGCGGCGCATCAAGCCCTCGATCACCCCGTCGGTGTCGATCGGATCGGTCTGCGCGGCGAAGGCGCTGATCTTGACCGACAGGTTTACGCGCGGGATTGGCCCCAGGT
>JBNMOZ010000746.1:0-3058 GCA_051276005.1 Bradymonadia bacterium
GCAAGCTGCCGACCGCGCGCATGGTGTTCCTCGACGAGATCTTCAAGTCGAACTCGGCCATCCTCAACGCGCTGCTGACGGTCATCAACGAGCGCAAGTTCTACCAGGATGGCCAGGCGGTGCCGGTGGCGCTCAAGGTGCTGTTCGCCGCCACCAACGACATCCCCGAGCACGCCGAGCTGGCCGCGCTCAAGGATCGCTTTGCCCTCAAGGCGGTGTGTCACCCGGTACAAGACGAGCACTTCATCGCGCTCATCGACGCCGGCCTCGACGCGCAGACCCAGCGCACGCTCAACCAGACGCCCTGGGCCGAGGGCCACGCCACGCTGACCGATCTGCTCAAAGCGCACCTGTACCTGACCCATCAGATGGCCCACCGCGACGTCGCCCCCGACGGCACCGAGCGCCGCGATCGACATCGGTTCTTCGACGCCGACCTGCTGGCCGAGCTGCGCCGGCTGATCAAGACGATCACCCGCGAGGACGCCGTGCAGGTCAGCGATCGCAAGGTGGTCAAGCTGTACCGATTGCTGCGGGCCCGCGCGTGGTTGATGCACGGCGGCAAGGTGCAACGCGAAGACCTGCAGCTGCTCGCCTACCTGGGCGAGACCCGCGACGATCTGGCGCTGCTCGAAGAGAAGGTGCCGCGACTGCTGGGGCTGGGGTGAGGGCGGCTGGGGTGAGCGCGGCTGGGATGAGCGCGGCTGCGGTGCACCAACACGACGCGCTGATCGCGGCCGGTCTGTGCATCGCGCGGGGCGTCGATCCACATGTGGATGCTGGGCTGGGGTGGCTGCAGGCCGCGATCGAGATCTTGCCGGTCGGCGTGCCCACTGGGGTCATCCTCGACATCGGGCGCATCCTCACCGGCCCCGCATTTCAGGGCGAATTCAACGATTGGAGCGCCTCGGCGCACACCGGACATGCCCGCCTGGATCAGGCGTTGGCGCGCTACGACGAGCACGTCATCGGACGCCTGAGCAGCGATCGCTTGCTCGAGTCGGCGACCGACGCGATGGCGCGGCTGTCTGCGGAGGACCAGGCAGACGGCATCGCGATCGTGCTCGATGAGCTGCTGCGCCGGCTCGGCGTGCAGGCCCCGACGGTCCCGGCCGGGGCGGTGCGCCGACTCAGCCGCAGCCCGACCTCCGAATTGCGGGCGCTGGGCTTCGCGGCGCTGAGCGCGGCGGATGGGCCGGCAGATGATCTCGCTGACGCGTACCTGGCGCTGGTCGACGGCGCGCGGCGACTCGGCACGTTGCTGACGCCGACCGAGATCTACACGCTGCAAAACCTACACGCCCTGCGCGGCGCCGCCCAACGGTTGGCGCTGCGGCAGATCACCGAGGCCGCGACTCGCTTTGGGCTGCCTAAACGCGCGCGCCGGGTGCGCAGCAAGGCGGGCAACGTGGCCGTCATGCCCGACGACGACGCCACCTATCCGATGGGCGGCTATGCGGCGCTGGCCACGACCGGCGGGCTGAGCAACCTGGTCAGCAGCGAGCTGATCTACATGGACGACGACGCCGACATCGACGCCTTCGCGGTGCGCTGGGCCAGCGGCGAGCTGCTCAAATACACCCGCGACGAGAGCGTGTTTCGCCGCACGCGTCGCCAAATCGTTCTGGTGTGCGCCGCCGATCTCGACACCTGCCGCGTCAAAGACGCCGACGCCCCCGCCCAGCGCATCGTGCTGGCCCTGGGCGCGCTGGTGGCGGGCATCGAAGCCCTGATCCGCTGGCTCGATCGGGTGGCTCTGTCGATCGTTGTCGTCTTCGAACACGACGGCGCCCGCGATCCCCTCAAGGCCGAGCGGGCCTTGCTCGGCTTGCGCCTGCGCGCCGCCATCGACGCCGGCATCGTCACCTTCGCCGACGCCGCGCCCGAGGGCGACGTCGACATTCGGCTCGACGCCGCGTTCGTGAACGACGACTTCGACGCGCCCCTGCGCTCGGCTTTGATAGGCTGCCTGTAGTTCTTAGCCCGAACCCGCAGCAGGTTCCGGAGCTGAGTCCGAACCCGAGTCCGAAGCTGAGGCCGAAGCTCAACGATAGACCCATCGAGAGGAGCGAGCATGACCAAACCCATCACACTCATCGCCCTGACACTGATCACACTGATGGGGCTCGCCGTGCCCGCCGCCGCGCAGCCTTGGCGATACATCGACAAGCAGGGCGGCGTGAATTACACGAATAACATCAACAACCTGCCGCCGAAGCTGCGCAAGAAGGCCCGTGAGTTCGTCGAGCGCAAGAAGCAACGTGCTGCCGCCGAAGCCGCCGCCGCGCCCGCGACCGAGGCGCCGTCCATCGCCATCCCAGCGCCGCCGTCTGCGGCCGCGAAGAGCGCCGCGTCGAAGTCAGATGAGCCCACCGCCCATGACAAGTGGAAGGTGCAGGCGAGTGAAGCGGATAAGGCAGTGGCCGATCTCGCGATGAACCTTAAGCAGGCCCAAAGCAGCGCTCAGGCGGCCCAACGGTTGGCGCTGTTGACGCCTACTGGGTTCAACTCCGCTGCGCATTTGAAGGCGCAGAAGCGGCTCAAGTCGGTGGAGGGTCAGCTGGTCGCCGCCGAGGCCGTCCGGGTGCGGACGCGCAAGGCCGAGCCGGCCGTTACAAAGTAGGGTTCGACACAGATCAGCACCCGCCACGAGCCAGTCCCAGTCACAAAATATCACTCATCGATGATCCATCCGGCGCGGACGCGACATGCGTAGGCGAACACGGAGGGCACATGACTCGATCTCTCACCTTGCTCGTGGCGCTCGCCTGCGCGGGCTGCATCACGCGAACCAACGACCTGCCCACGACTGGCCAAACGGTCGACATGCAGGCCGACGCGCGCGCTGACGACGCGGGCCTCATCGACGACGCCGACCTGACCGATCCGCCTGCCCCCGATCTGTCCGTGCCGCCCCAGCCCGACATGGGTGAAGAGACAGACGGCGCGATGCCCCCCGAACCCGAGCCCGAACCGGAACCCGAGAGCGAACCGGGTCCACGCTGGCGCCCCGACGCCGTGGCCGAGGAGCAACGCGACCACCTGCCCCTCGACATCG
>JBNMOZ010000747.1:0-3056 GCA_051276005.1 Bradymonadia bacterium
GCCCGCGACGTCGCCGGTGATCCAGGGCAGGTTCATGTGGGTGCCGTGAATGGCCAGGTTGACGAGGGCCGCCATGGGCTGCCCTTCGGCGTCATCGATGCGCATCACGAGCATGCGGTCGTCGGTGATGTCGGGGCCGTTGCCGCGGCGGTTGCTGTGGATGCGCCGCTCAGGATCGAAGGCCGGGTTGAGGTGCCAGCCGACCTGGGCGGGCTGCAAGTCAGCGAGCGCGGCCACGATCGCCTCAGAGAAGGCGTCGCTGTAGCGCTCGACCATCTCGTTGGAGAACTTGCCGAAGCCGAACCCGCCGAAGCCCGCCTCGGGTGCCAGGTTCCAGAAGCGGCCGGGCTGGCTGTGCGAGTGGGTGCCGAAGGTGATCATCTTGCGGCTGTAGTCGATGCCGGTTGCGGCCTGCACCTTCATGGCGGTGCGGGTGATCAAGTAGTCGGTTGACCAGCACAGCGGCAGGCGCAGGAGCACCGCGAGGTCGTCGTCGGTGCTCAAGATGATGACGCGGGCGTCCTGGCGTTCAAAGACCCGATCGCTGCCGCCCAGCGCGATCGCGTAGGGGTTGCGCGGCCCGACCCGACCGCCAAAGCCGGCCATGCTCACGCCGATCGGGTATGACAGCGGCACCACGCCGACGCCGGCGAAGATGCGCCCGGGCGCCGGGGCGAGGGGCACCGCGAGCTCGCCGTTGAGCAGATCGCCGGGGTGGGGGCGGCACTCGCCCTCGTAGCAGAAGCCGGCTGCGGGGCATTCACCGTCATGCGTGCAGGCCATGACGCAGCGACCTTCGAGGCAGATCTGTCGATCGCTGCAGCCGCGGTGACCCGCGCACGGGTGGGGTCGAACGGGGCAGGTGCGGTCGACTTCGCAGGGGCGCGTGCACCAGAAGTTATTGCTCAGCGCGCCGCACGACTCGCCGTCCGGGCAGTCGCGCCGGCATTTACCATCCACGCACGACGCGTCAGCGCCGCAGGCCGCGTCGCCGTCACAGTCGTCGCCGCGCTGGCAGCGGGCCGTGTCGCCGAGCACGCAGCGCCCGGCCACGCAGTCGCCGTCTGGGCAGTCGGCCGGATAGGTGCAGTTGTCGACCGCCATGTCGGGCGGGCCGCTGTCGGGCGGGCCGCTGTCAGGCGGGCCGCGGTCGGGCACGACGCCGTCATCAGGTGCGCCCAGATCAAGTCGAGCGGGCGCGCCTTCTGGCTGCCCGCCTCCGTCATCGGGGCAGCCCGACAGGCCCAGCAAGAGAAGCGGCAAGAGGAGCGGTAGAAGAACCGGCAAGAGGCGAGGCGCGAGGTTTGTCGTCATGTCGCTTTATGGACCAGCAACGCCGATCATGTCACGCCATCAACCTCATTGGTTCTTCGCAGCGGCTGTCCGCAGCGGCTTTGCGCAGTGGTCATCCAAACTGCCGAGCGACCAGCGCAGCATACAGGCCACCCTGCTCGATGAGGTGGGCGTGATCCCCGCTCTCGACCACCTTGCCGCGCGACAGCACCGCGATGCGATCGGCCGATTGGACCGTCGACAGCCGATGGGCGATGACGAGCGTGGTCCGCCCGACCATCAACCGGCCCAGCGCCTCTTGCACCAAGTGCTCGGACTCCGCATCCAGCGCGCTGGTCGCTTCGTCGAGCACCAGCACAGCCGGATCCTTGAGCAGGGCCCGCGCGATGGCGACCCGCTGCTTTTGACCCCCCGAGAGCTGCACGCCCCGCTCGCCCACCGGGGTGTCATAGCCCTCGCTCAACTCGCGGATGAAACCGTCCGCGTTGGCGGCTCTGGCGGCCGCGTGCACCTGGGCATCGGTCGCGGTCGATTCGCCGTAGCGGATGTTCTCGGCGACCGTCGTGGCGAACAACAGCGGCTCTTGCGCGACGACGCCGATCTGGCTGCGCAACCAGTCGGCGTCCAGATCGCCCAGCGGCGTGCCGTCGAGGGTGATCTGGCCGCCCGAGGGCGAGTAGAGCCGGCAAAGCAGCGCCGCGACCGTCGACTTTCCACCGCCCGAGGGGCCGACCAGGGCGACCGTCTCGCCGGGCTCAATCTGCAGATCGAAGCCGTCCAGCACGGTGTGGTCGGGCCGGGTGGGGTAGGCGAAGTCGACGCCCTCAAGGCGCACCGCTCCGCGCACGCGCTCAAAGGTCAGCCCGCCTTGGGTCTCGCCGCTCGGCTCGTCGAGCAGGTCGAAGATGCGCTCGCTCGCGCCGACCGCCCGCATGAAGTCCTGCCATAAGCTGCCCAGCGCGGCGATCGAGAACGCCAGCGAGAACGTGTACAGCAAGAACGAGGTGAGCATGCCCATGCTGATCTCGCCGTCCGCGAGCATCAAGCCGCCGTACCACAGCACGCCGCTGATGGCGCCATAGCCCGCGAAGCCCGCGATGCCCCCGAAGATCGCGCTGAACTTCGCGCGAATGCGAGCCAGGCGGAAGCCCTCGTCGACGCGGGCCTGATAGCGAGCGCTCTCTTCGGTCTCGCGGGCGAAGCTGCGCACCGTGCGGATGCCGCTGAGCGTCTCTTCGGCCACCGTCGTCGCGTCCGCCAGCGCGTCCTGCACCTGACGCGACAGGCGTCGAACGATGCGGCCGTAGAACAGCGCGCCGATGACGGTGATGGGCACGAGCGCCAGCATGACCAGCGTGAGGCGCCATGACGTCAGCGCCAGGATCACCACCGAGCCCAACGACGTCAGGGCGTAGCGCAGCAGCATCGAGACGTTCACGGTCGCGGCGTTTTGCACCACCGTCGTGTCGGCGGCGAGGCGATTGGTCAACTCGCCCGTGCGGTGCGTGTCGAAGAAGGCCACTTCACGGCGCACGAGGCGCTCGTAGAGCTGCGCGCGCAGCCGGGTCACGATGCGTTCGCCCGAGACTGTGAACAGGTACGAGCGCACGCCCGTGGCCAGCGCGCCGATGGCGAAGAGCACCAGCAGCCAGCCCGCGAACTGGTTGACCGCGGCGCGGCCGTTGCCCTCCATCACCCCATCGATGATGAAGCGAATCATCTGGGGGTAGGCCAGGTTGAGGCCCGAGGTGATCACCAGGGCG
>JBNMOZ010000748.1:0-3043 GCA_051276005.1 Bradymonadia bacterium
TCCCGAAGGTGAGCGTCCCGAGGGTGAGCGTCCCGAAGGCGAGCGGCCTGCGCCTGAGGGCGACGATGACGACGACGAGGACGCCTGAATCGAGCCTGCCTGAGGGCCCGAATTCGACTTCGGCGCCCGTAGCCAAGAGCAAGTCTCCAGCCCCGCCTACTTGAGTGCTCACTCGGATCTCACAGCCTGCCCTGTAGCGTGACTCTGACCCTGCCCTGCACCACCGACGAGCGCATCCCCGTCGACGCCTACATTGAGTTCGGGCCGAACGGTGAACTCACGCTGACGCCCCATCGACGTCTCCCCGCCGACCTTCAACAGCGTCGCCAACCTCGCAGATGGCCAGAACCTCGCCCACCTAAGGCTGCCTCTCAGCCGCGAGGAGCGTCAGAGGTTGCCAAGGTGTGTCAGATTGGCGCACCGGCACCTGCAACGATAACTCGATCGTGGTGTTTGGCCGGGGCGTCGGCGATGGTCATTCGGGGAATTCATGCGACCAGCGGGACGACGCGGCCGACCTTGGCGCCCGTTGGGTGGCTTGGTTGCTCTCTCTAAAACAGAAGTCACCTCTGAATCCGGCACTGACTCAACGGGCGCGGCCTTGCTGGCGTCGCGCTATCGATCCAGCCTGCTCGCCCAGTGCAGGTAGTTCTCGAGGTTGGTGTAGCCGTCGCCGTTCGCGTCGCCGTTGTTGTCGGCGCGGCCCGCGTCGCTGCCATGGCCGCGCTCCCAGTCATCGGGCATGCCGTCGCGATCGCCGTCCGCGGCTGCGCGCCCCGCCGCCAAGTTGCCCCAGCCATCCACGTCGTCCTGTGAGTCGATGAGCCCGCCGGTGTTTTCGCGCACGTCGCGCACCACCCGTGTGTCGGTCTGCTCGCGGCTCCGCGGGCGCGCGCCGGCCTGGGCCAGCACGATGGTGATCGCGTCGTCGGCCGGATGCGTCGTGACCGGGCGGGCGGTTGGACCAACTTTCCCAAGAAGATGGTGTCGGCCTGCAAGGCGACAGCGCTCGCGGCCTCCTCACTTTGGAGAGCCGTCGGGGTGGCACGTCCTGAGTTGATGTCCTTCGAAACGGCGGCTGGCGCTGTTTCGCGCCTGGGGCGTCTCAACCGAGAAGCGCACTCAAGTCCACGCCACCAGCCAGTTCGAGCCGGATTCGTCGTGTTTGATTGCCGCTGCCCTTCGCATCGGGTGCGCGGCCTGCAGCGGCAGTCGAGCGCTTGAACCGGCTCAACAGGTCATCAAGATCAACGCTTTCGAGCTTGAGCGGCCACCCCTGCGGACCCGGATCGAGAAGCCGATGCTCGACCGGCAGCGCAGAGAGCGCCTGAGAGTCGACGTAGGCCTGCAGGATCGTGCAGCCCTGTGCCTTGAGGGTGGCCAGCAGCGCCTTGAGGCCTGCGCTGTACTCAGTGTTGCGCGCGCCGAGCGTTCCCGCTGTCCCGCCCCGCGCCTCGACGACCACCGACGTGCCCAGGACGCTTTGATCGATATGCACGGTGGCATCGAGCGTCCGCCCGTCGTCTTTCAGACTGAGCGGGGCACCCTCGACCGGGGTGAGGCTGGCGATGAAGCCCGCTTGGATGGCGTGATCCAGGATCACAAGCGCCCAGCCGGTATCGATCCAGCGGGTCGACTTCTTTGGCGTGCCCTCCAAGTATCGCAAGTGATTGACCGCGGCCTCGTCCAGCACGCCGGCACCTTGGTTTCGGTGATTCCAGGTCTGGAGGACCCATCCGAGATCGGTGACCGAGATCGTGCGCTCGCGCATCGACTCGTGGTCGATTCGAATGCCCCCACCGGCCGCTCGCCCTTGGAAACGACACACCCGGCTGCGCGCCTCGATTTGGCCATCCTTGGGCAAGTTCTGTGCGATGAATTCGACCAGATTCGCGGCAGCTCTCTCCCAGATGGGATCGAGCGCGCGGCTCGCCTGCCGGCCCTGGCCAAGCGCGCGCCAGGTCGCGAAATCGACGGCCGGGTGCACCCATGCGTCGCCATCCCATCGGCCAACGCCGGCATACCGCCACTCGTCGCCTCGTGCAGTCACGATGAAGGCAGTCTCCGATGGCGCTCGGCTGTCGACCGCCCACGCAAGCCGATCGGGGGCCTTGAGCCGGTCCTGCTCGTCAACGAGGAAGAAGAGGTGCCCATCGATTCGAGACATGCCCGGCGGCGGCTCTTCGCTCAGGTCAAATGCATCCTGAACGCTGGAGACGACCGTACCTGGCAGCGGGGCGAGCGATTCCGGGCGCACCACCGCGACCTTGCGGGCGATCACGACGATATCCTTAGTGACGGGCAAGTCGGCTGCGCTTCGGTTGTCGGACTTCAGCCGAATGCCGTTCGCAAGCCGCTTCACTCGTTTGAGATGGTGGGTCGAGCCGACATCGGCATCGCCTCGGGCGAGCAGGCAGACGTGATCGGTGACCGCGTCGAGTCCGAGACCGCGGGCCCACTGCATGACAACCCAATCGCCATCGCGGATCGGCGTCTTGCCGCCGTCCATCGAATCGCCTGAGGCGCGCACTGCAAATCGGCCATCACCACCATGGGGCAAACGCACGGTCTGTGCTTCGACCACACTCTGCGACTCGCCTGACACGCCCGCTGCTGCCCGCAGCGTTGGATAAGCAACGACCTCACCGGCCGGTGGTCGCTCGACGACCAGCCCCAACGGCTCGACCCACCATCCGTCCGGCGATCGCTGGAAGCGCACCCGAAAGTCGGTGCCGGGCTTGCCTGCCGAGGGTCCGAACCAGTCATAGAGCAAGTCGGGGAGCGCATTCTTTTGGGTGCCGACAGGCCGAGCGACATTGCATGCGATCTTCGCGAAGCGGAATTGCCACACCCGACCGTCGTGCAGGCGCACATCCGTCTCGCCCGAAGGGATTTGATCGCGACCCTGGTCGGGCAGTTTGAGAATCGGCTGTTTCGTATTGCGAATCACCCGACACGAAAAGCTCGATTCGCCGCCCGCGTCGTCGAGGCGGCGTCGGTGAATGGCCAGCCGCATGTCGATCGCTTCGCGGGTCATCTCTTG
>JBNMOZ010000749.1:0-3042 GCA_051276005.1 Bradymonadia bacterium
CCCACGAGACGCAGCAGAAGACGGCGGGGGCAGCGGCATGAGCCTTTCGAGCATCAAGACCATCGCGCGCAAAGAGCTCCGCAGCTCCTTCTTGTCGCCCGTCGCGCTCATCTTTTTGGGCGTCTTTCTCGTGGCGACGCTCTTCATCTTCTTCAGCTACGCGAAGTTCTTCGTGCGCAACCTGGCCGACGTGCGGCCGCTGTTCTCGTGGTTGCCGATCCTGCTCATCTTCCTCGTCGCCGCCGTGACCATGCGGCAGTGGAGCGAGGAGCAGAAGATGGGCACGCTGGAGCTGTTGCTCACGCTGCCTCTGCGTACGCGGGACTTGGTGCTGGGCAAGTTTGTCGCGGGCATGCTGCTCGTCGGGCTCGCCCTGTTGCTGACGCTGCCGCTGGCCATCACGGCCGCGAGCCTGGGCGAGCTCGACTGGGGGCCGGTCATCGGTGGCTACATCGCCGCCCTGCTGCTCGCGGGCATGTATATGGCCATCGGGCTGTGCGTATCGGCCCGCACCGACAACCAGATCGTCGCGCTCATGGTCACCGTGCTGATCTGCGCCGTGCTCTACCTGATCGGCAGCGACAACGTCGCCGGCGTCTTCGGGCCCGAGACGGCCGACGTGCTGCGCGCGCTGGGCACGGGCAGCCGCTTCGCGAGCATCGAGCGCGGCGTGCTCGACCTGCGTGATCTGGCCTACTACGCAAGCCTGACGGCGTTCTTCCTGCTGCTCAACGCCCAGTTCCTCGAGCTCAAGCGCCTCGACAAGCAACCGGCCGGCGGCAACAACCCGCGCATGAAGATGGTGCTCACCGCCGCCCTCGCGATCGCGAACGTGGCCGCCCTCAACATCTGGCTGACGCCGGTCACCAGCGTGCGCGCCGACCTGACGGCGAACGGCGAGTACAGCGTGGGCCAGGTCACCGAGGATGTGCTCGCCCGCCTTGATGAGCCGCTGCTGATCACGGGCTACTTGTCGGCGAAGACCCACCCCAAGCTCGCGCCCATCATCCCGCGCCTCAAGGACTTCCTGCAGGAGTACGCGGTGCGCGGCGACGGTCAGGTGACCGTGCGCTTCCTCGATCCGGCCGCCGACAAGGACCTCGAAGAAGAGATCCAAGAGCAGTTCGGCATCCAAGCCGTGCCGTTCCAGGTGTCGGGGCATAACGAAGAGGCGATCATCAGCTCGTTCTTCCACATCGTCATTCAGTACGGCGACAAGTACGAGGTGCTCAGCTACCAGGACCTCATCGAGATCCACGTCGACGAGTCGGATGTGCACATCCGCCCGCGCAACATCGAATACGACGTGACGCGGGCGATCAAGAAGGTCAGCCAGAGCTTCCAGAGCCTCGAATCGACGCTGGCCAAGGCCGATCAGACGGTCAAGCTGACCGCCTACATCAGCGCGCCCGACAAGCTGCCCGTCGAGTTCAAGGAGGTGCCCAAGCGCCTCGCGGCGGTCACCGCGAAGCTCAAAGCCCGGCTGGGTGGGCGCCTGGAGTTCGTGCAGGTCGACCCCGACGCCAACGTCGACGTGCAGCGCAAGATCATGCAGCTGTACGGCTTTAAGCCGTTGGCCAAGGATCTGCTGGGCCAGGAGCGTTTCTACCTGCACCTGCTGCTCGAGACGGGCAAACACAAGGAGCGCGTCTTCCCCCAGGGCGGCCTGAGCGAAGCGGATCTGCGCCAGAGCATCGAGGCCGGGATTCGCCGCGGCACGCCGGGCTTCCTCAAGACCATCGGCCTGATGACCAAGGAGTCGCAGACGCAGCCGAACAGCCCGTATGGCGAGCAGGCGCCCAAGCAGACCGACTTCCGCGGCTTCGAGCAGGTCATGCGCGCTGACTACAAGGTGCGTCGGGTGCCGGCCAAAGACGGGATCATCCCCGGCGACATCGACGTAATGGTCGTCGCCAAGCCCGGCGATTTGAACGACATTCAAGTCTTCGCCCTCGACCAGTACCTCATGCGCGGCGGCGCGCTCATCGTGCTCGCCGGCGCCAACGAGGTCGTGCCTGAGCGCACCGGCATCAGCACCAAGGCGGCCAACCAAAAGCTCGTCGCGCTGCTGTCGACCTATGGGGTCAACATCGAAGACGCCTGGGTCATGGATCCGCAGAGCCTGCGGTTCCCGTATCCCGTGCGCGAGGAGCGCGGCGGCCGCACCTACGAGCGCATCCACGTGCTCGACTATCCGCTGTTCATCGACGTGCGCACCGACG
This sequence comes from Bradymonadia bacterium, assembly GCA_051276005.1. Taxonomy (GTDB): domain Bacteria; phylum Myxococcota_A; class Bradymonadia; order UBA7976; family UBA1532; genus JBNMOZ01. The sequence continues at coordinate 2,223 of JBNMOZ010000749.1, forward strand.
GCTTCAACTCCGATCATGCCGCGCTGGCCGGGGTGCCCTCCCTCGCGCTCACCTGGGGCAGCCCGGTGCGGCTCGCGGCAGACTTGACCGGTCGCACCGGCGACGTGCTCTTCCACGCCTCCAAGGACGCCTGGGTGCGCACCGACGCCAGCGTCGTGCCCGACGTCGCGGTCGACGCGCGCACCGGTTTCAAGACCCCCGCCGACGCCAAGACCGGCGAGATCCCGCTCGCCGTCTCGGTGACGGGCATCTTCGCGAGCCACTTCGCCAACACCCCCTCCCCCCTCTTCGGCGGGAAGGGCGATCCCAACATCATCGATGGCGATCGCACCGGTCGCACGCTGAAGGCCTCGAGCCCCGACGCGCGCATCGCCGTTGTGGGCAGCAGCGAGTTCGTCAGCGACCTGGTCATGCAGATGGGCGGACAAATCGACGGCGGCGCCTACCGCGGCAACCAGGTCTTCATCACCAACCTGATGGACTGGGCCGTCGAAGACACCGACCTCATCTCGATTCGGTCTGCCGGCGCCTTCGCGCGCACGCTCGAGCCGCTCACGCCCGCCGAGAAGACCCGCATCGAGATCGTCAACTACGCGGTCGTCTTGCTGGCGCTGCTGGCGGTGCTGCTCATCGCCGCGACCCGCCGTCGCATGGCGCGCCCGCTGGTCCTCACGCCCCGCGCGAAGAAGGAGGCCGCATGAACAGCGCGCTCAACAAGATCCTCGGCGTGGTGCTCATCGCCCAGGTCGGCTTGGTCGCCTTCACCTGGGGCACCCGCGGCTCGGCGCCCCGCACCGACGCCCGCGCGTTGATCGAGACC
>JBNMOZ010000750.1:0-3033 GCA_051276005.1 Bradymonadia bacterium
ACAGCCACTGGCCCCACACCGCGTTCGATGACCCGATGCCGCCCGTCGCGTTGGCGGATGATCCCCGCGACGTGGCTCCATAATGTGCGTTGCCGCTGGCGGCGCGCACGGCGTCGGCCTCGGCAGCGCGAATGCCGTCGTCCGTGGTCGTGATCGCCGCAGTATTGGCGCGAACCTCGCCCGCCAGACGCGTCTCATCAACCGTCAGAGCGGTGACTTCGCCGTTGAGTCCGTCGATCTCTTGCTGGCTGGTTCGAAGCTCGGTGTCGAGTTCGCCGGCTGCCGTGTGGGCAACCCGGACGCGATCGAGGTCGGCTTGCGGGGTGTGATCGCCTTGGGCGGCGCGCTCGGCGGCTTCATGATCGCCCAACAGGCCCAACGCGCCATCGCGATGCTGCTGTGCCTGCGTGCGTAAAGCGGCCGGATCCGACCCGGTGGGATCGAGCCCATCCGCCTGCGAGCGGGTCGAGAGCGCGGTCTGTTGCGCCGTGGTCGCCGTCGCCGTCGCTTCGCCGTAGGACTGCGCCGCGTCGCGGAAGCCGATGGGCCGGGCGATGTCGGCGAATGGCACGGTGCGACGCGTGCCTGCGCGGCCCTCGGCGACGATCACACCCGTGTCGGTGAAGCCCACCACCTCGCGGGTGATGAGCCCGTTGGCGTTGCGACCTTCAGCATCAGTGAGATGAATGCGCTGACCGACGCGCGCCTCGAGGGTCGAACGCAGGCCGTCGGCCTGGCCCTGGGCGGTCTCGGCCTGGCGGGCTGCGACGTCGGCGTCGGTGCGCAAAGTCGCGGCCCGCTCGGCAGCGACGGCCTGGGCCTCAAGACGCATGGCCTGATCTTGGGATTCGCCCATCTCGCCCAGTAGACGATCGACCTCAGTCTGCAGCTCGGACTGGCGTTCACTGGCCGCGCGGCGTGCGCCCGCCTCGGCGGTGTCGACCCCTCTTTGGGCAGTGGCCCGCTCGGTCTGCAGCCGCACGATTTCGTCTTGGATCGCGCGGACGCGCTCCTGCACCTCGGGGCGCCGGGTATCGAGTTGGTCGTTGACGCGGTCCAACTCGGATTGCAGATGCGCGCCTTCTTCGGTCAACCGCAGCTTCTCGCTGCGCAGGTGCTCGGCCTCTTCGGACTGAGTGCGGGTGTCGTCGTTCTTGTCCTCGTCGGCTTCGCGATCGCGGCGCGCGAGGGCCTCAAGGGCTTGGGCTTCGGTGATGGCGACGCGGGTGTCGTCGAGCTGGGTCCTGAGGCGTTCGAGTTGGCGGGTGGCGCCGCCAATATCAGACTCGAGCTGCGCCTGGTCGGCCGGATCGATATCCGTGCCCATATCGCCGAGCTCGGTGCGCATCGCCTCAAGGGTCGCGGTCTTCTCGCGCAATCGGCTGTCGAGCTTCCGCTCGAAGTCGGCCCGCAACTGCGGTGACAGGCCCTCCATCGCGGCGCGGCGTGGATCGGAGGCCAGTTGACCGAGATCGGTGATCGCGGCGCCGAGTTTGGTCGCGCGCAGCCGGGTCCCAATACGGCCAACAAACGCACGAAATCGGCCACGTGGCGTCGCCGTGTCGGGCGGCGCGTCGTCATCGCGTGGGCGATCGGGGTCGTCATCGCCGTCCACCGGCCGATCCAAGTCGGCGTCGGGGGCATCGTCGGTCACGTCGTTTGCCAGGTCGTCCTGCAGGGCGGCGTCGGCGTCATCGAGATCGCGCACCACCTCATCTGCATCCACGTTGGCGCCGTTGTCACCGCCATCGGCGCCGTCCTGGACGCGGTCGTTGACCCGATCGGCGATGGGGGCCTGGAGACGGTCGTTGACCGCGCCGACGGCTGTATCGGCCGCGCGCGCGCCGGCCTTCTCACCGAAGTTGTTCGCGCTCGTGCCCACGTCGGCGAGTTGGTCGGCGTACATTTCGGCCGGCACCATGAGCGCCGCCAGCGTGCGGAAGAATATTGTGATGCCAGACAGCACCAAGACGATCGGGCCCAGCGCGCTGTTGATGCGCCCCAAAATGCCGCCAGCGCGCGTCATCCACCCGCCCGCGGTGATGATCGGCGCGCCCACGCCGGCCAGCCACAGCAGCGCGATGCCGAACAGGATCATCAGCCCGCCCAGCACGTAGCACACGGCCGAGAGCGTGCCGCAGAAGGTCGCGATGGCGTCGAGCAGGTCGCGCAGGCCGCCGAAAAGATCGGCGAGCAGCGCACAGAACGCGCCCACCGCGTCGGTGCCCTCGGCGTTTTGGAACGCGTCCCAGCTGTCGCCCATCTCGCCGAAGCTGTCGAAGGCTGCCGAGGCCTGCTCCGTGCCCCATGAGCTCGCCTGCCAGGGTGGCGCCTGCACCATCCCGATGATCGGCCCGATCATCGGGGTGTTGAGTCGCCCGCTGGTTGCCAGCTTGAGACCCTGATCGCCGAAGAAGCCCACCTGATCGTAGACCAGCCCGTCGAGCAGGGTGTCGGTGCCGCCCTTGACGGCGCCGCCGAGCAGATTCTCGCCCAGCGTCGTGAAGACCTGATCAACGCGGCCCTGGAATTCGCCGCCCGCGGCCCGGTCAGAGAACGAGTCGAAGTGCCGCGACTCCCCCATGATCGCGTCGACCTGCTCGTCGCTGACCTGCGACAGCTCAGCGAAGGAGCCCAAGTCGGGGGCCTCGGCTTCGACGCTCGCGCCCATCAGCGCGGCCATGCGGGGATCGCCGCCCGAGGCCGGTCCCGCTGCGCCTGCAGCGCGACCGGCCGGGCCACCCGCGTCGGCCTCATTGAGGGCATTCTCAGCGCTGGTCACCGCGTCGCTCGCGGCGTCGGCCTCGCCGCGGGCGGCCTCGGCCTCAGCCTCGGGGCGGGCGTCGCGCTTGGCGGCGGACTGCACGAGATCGAAGGCTTCCTCGGTCGAGCCCCAGAAGCCACGGTTGTCGAACTCTCGGTTGAAGGCGGCCTTCATCGCGCGCGAGTCTGCGCCGCCTTCCTTGGCGCCCTGCCACATGCGGCACAGCTCGGTGTAGGGCCCGCTCGACTTGATGCGGCTCAGTGGCCCCG
>JBNMOZ010000751.1:0-3029 GCA_051276005.1 Bradymonadia bacterium
GCACGCTGGTGCTGGTTGAGCTTCGATGAGACGGCGTTGCGTGCGGGCCGGTGCTGGTCGCGATCGTGAGCGGAGGACTCTTGGCGTTGCTCTGTTTTACGCGGCTTCGCCGCTATTGGTCGGCTACGCCGACATTTGGGGCGCTTCGCCGCAATTTGCGGCTGCCTTCGACCACGCGCCCCCGCCCCCGTTTTCTAGCGACTCGTAGGCACTCATGGAGGTGTTGCTGGCTTCATTTGCGCCTTGGGTCGGCTGTGACGCTCTCGGGATCGAGACGTGGGTTTGCTTCGGGTGATCGTCCGGAGTTACCTCGCCTCGACGGCGACCCCGCAAGTGGGGGTCGGTAATACCGGCGTCGCACGCCTTCTCAAGGCCTCGGTGGGTGTTTGCGGGCGGTGCGGATGGCTGCCGCGGGTTCGAATGCACGCGTTGTGGCGTCGTTGGCCTTGAGAACTCGCGCGGCTGAGCCACCGGTATGGTCCCGAGCGCTGTTGCTCTGCGGGCAAGAGTGGCGTTGCATCATGGATGACGCCGGTGCTGGTCGCGACATCGACGATGCATCATCGATGCGCCCGCACTTCGCTCGGCCTCATCAAGGTCGCGGCCGACACAGGCTTGCACTTCTCCGGGCGTCGTCCAGATCGCGACCGACGCCAGTACCGGGATCGGATCAGTACCGGGATCGGAACAGTACCGGGATCGGAACAGTACCGGGATCGGAACAGTACCGGGATCGGAACCACCCTCCTGATCCACCCCGATCACGGCGCCCCGATCACAGCACTCCGATCACAGCGCCCCGATCGTATGCACTTCGACCGTCGCCGCGGGGCCCCCAATCTGCGGATCAAACCCACCCACAACCAAGATCCGCCCGCCGTCGAGCAGGGTCGCAGTGTGATCCTGCCGCGCCGCCATCAACGTGCGACTGATCAGCCAGCCTTCGCCGGGCACGTACACCGAGACCCGGCTCCTGACCATGCCGGCGTTGAGGCGATGGCCGCCCATCACGACCAGCCGGCCGTCTGGCAACGCGGTGAGGGTGTGGTGGGCCACCGCGCTGGGCATGTCGGGCAGGCGGGTCCAGCGCATGTCGTCGGGTGAGAAGACCAGGAACAGCGCGGACGCGATGCCGTCGGCGTTGAGCCCGCCCGTCACATAGGTCTGCCCGTCAGGTGTGGTCGCCGAGGCCGCGTGGGCATGCTGCGCGTCCATGAGGCCATGGTCGAGCCCGAGCCAGAGTGATTCGTCGGCGGCAAAATCGATGATCTCGGGGGCGAATACGGCGCCGGCCGCGCCAACGCCGCCGAACGCCATCACCCGCTGACCGGGCGCCGGCAAGGTGATCATGTGCGCGCCGGCGCGGGCGGTGGTGAGCGCGGCGGTGGCCGTCCAGGCGTCGTTGGCGAAGAGCTGCGCGTCGGCGCGGACGGCGCTGTCGACGTAGCCGCCAGCCACCACGACCCGGTCGTCGGGCGCACGCAGCTGGACAGCCGCTGCCTGGCTGCGCGGCACCGGGTTCTTCTCAGGCGGGTTCTCTTCCCACTGCCCATTGGCGACGTTTCGTCGATGCGTCCGATTGTCGGAGCGGGTGCCGGTGTCAGCGCGCTGGCCATCGCGGCTGCCCATGAAGAGGAAGAGCTGCCCGTCGCGGCGCAGGTGGGTCGCGAATGAGCGCTTCTCCCGGTTCAGATCGGAGCCCTCCGCGATGGCGTCATCAGCAAACCGCCAGGTCGCTCGGGTGGCCCCATCTGCCGCAGCGCCGCCCGCGATCACGACGCTGTCGTCGGGCAACCGCGCGGCGCCATGGCCCCAGACCCCGGTCCATCCCGGGCCCGTCTGGATCTGTTGAATGCGCACACAGAAGCCACCCTCGGCGCGGGCCCATTCATCGCCCAGCGGGCACTCGGGCGGGGGCGCCGCGTCGGGCACGAACAGATCAGGCACCGGCCGGGCGTCGACGATGGCGGCGTCGGCCAGCGGGCCCATGTCGACGGGTGACATCGCGTCGGGTGGGCGCGGCGCTGCGTCGAGGTCGCCCCGATCGAAGCCCACCATGTCGGGCAACACGTCGGCGTCGAAGGCGCGAGCGTCGAGCGTGGCGTCGATGGTCCGGGGCATGTCGGCGCGGTCCGAGTCCATGTCGAGGCCGCGATCGACGCTGCCGTCCATCGACGTCTGGCTGACCTCGGGGAACGGCGCGATGCACCCGCCCAACAGGCCACCGGCGATCAGGAGCGCCGGCCACAACCTAAATGGGCGCGCTCTGCGCTTGGTCCCCATCGTCACCGGCGCCTCCTTCGTTCGAGGGCGCCTGCATGGGCCGCCGTCGTCTCATGCATCGTCCTCGACAGTGACAGTGTGCCTTGCCGCGCTTCGAGTCTCGACCCCAATTGTTAGATTTGGTGGATTCGAACGTGATCGGCCGGCTTCAATGGTGCGCGGATCGGCCTATGGACGGATATTCCGGGGGGCGCTGGCGATCACCAGCGCGGGCTCGGTGCCCAACCCACCCCCACAACGCCAGCCGCGAACATACCCCGCGCATCGGCCGCGAATCTGGGCTAGAACCACGCATGGCCGCGACGATCCACACCGCCTTCCTCGGGCTCATCCTCAAGAGCGCTCGAGAGCTGGGCCTCGACGACTCCTTGATTTGGGCACGGCTGGAGCTGGATCCGGCAGCGGGCGGGGCCGAGGCGCGGGTGCCCGTCGAGGCGACCCATCAGCTGTGGGCGGAGCTGGTCGATCTCAGCGGCGACGCGACCCTGGGGCTGCGTATGGCCGGCTGCGCCCAGCGCGCGTCGGCCGGCGCCTTGGAGTATGCCGCGCGCAACTCGCCGACGGTTGGCGAGTTGCTGCAGACCATCGCCCGGTACGTGCGCTTGCTCAACACCGGCGCGGCCATCGGCATCGACGTGCAGACGCGCCAGGTCGAGATGAGCTACCGGCTGCTCGCGCGTCACCCGGTGCACCCCGCGTCGATCGACTTCGTGCTGGGCTACCTGATGTATCGGGTGCGCGAGCTG
>JBNMOZ010000752.1:0-3024 GCA_051276005.1 Bradymonadia bacterium
CGGTTATGGCGAGGGTGGCGTGTTGACCGAGGCGGTGCGCCAGCGCCCCTACTCTGTGGTGCTGCTCGATGAGGTCGAGAAGGCCCACCCCGAGGTGCTCAACCTCTTCTACCAGGTCTTCGACAAGGGCGTGCTCTCGGACGGCGAAGGCCGGGTCATCGACTTCAAGGACACGATCATCTTCCTGACGTCGAACCTGGCGTCCGATATCACGATGAAGATGTGCAAGAACGGCAAGATCCAGCCCGACATCGCGACCATCAGCGCCGAGATTCGACCGGTGCTCAACAACCACTTCAAGCCGGCGCTGCTCGCCCGCATGAGCGTGGTGCCCTACTACCCCCTCGGCCAAACGGTCATGCGCGAGATCGTGCAGCTCAAGCTGCGCCGCCTCGAGACGCAGCTCGCCGAGGCCCATAAGGTGACGCTGACGATCACCGATCGCGTCTACGACTTGATCACGTCGCGCTGCACCGTCGCCGAGACCGGCGCCCGCAACATCGACTACATCGTCAACGGCTCGCTGTTGCCGCGCATCAGCTCCGAGGTGCTCTCGCAGCTCGCAGACGGCACGCTGCCCGACACGCTGACCATCGACGTGCGCCGCAACGAGTTCACCTTCGCCTTCAGCGACGGCCCGATCGAGTTGGCCCGCTACGATGATGATGATATCGGGATCGTGGCCGAGCAGGACTCCGCGCTGCTCGAACAGCTGACCGATGGGGATGGCGACGACGGTGAGGACGAGCCGCCAGCTCGCAAGCCGCCGGCATCCCTCCAGGCGCCGTCCGAAGACCTGTCCCCCGCTGAGCGCGCCCAGCAGTTCGCGGCCCAGGCGCAAGAGATGCTGGCGCGGGTCTCGGGCAACTCTGCGGTGAAGACGACGGTCACTGCGGGTGGCCCAGGCGTCATCAGCGGGCTGCCCGCGTCAGCCGTCAAAGACGACAACGACGACGACAAGACGCCGCCCACCAAGACCGCTTGATGCGCCCGCGGCGCTCGCCCTGAGCGCCGCGTTCCAGCGCCGCATTCAGTTCGGCGTTCAGTTCGGCACAGCGTTCAGTTCGGCGTTCAGTTCGGCGTTCAGTTCGGCACAGCATTCAGTTCGGCACAGCATTCATTTCAGCACCGCATCCAGCTCAGCGCTGCGTCTTGCTCAGCGCTTGCGCATCACCACTGCGAGCTGTGGCACATCCATCGGTCCGAAGTTCTCAGCCGGCGTCATCTCGATGTCGAAGTGCGCGCCGAACCGCGCCCGCAGCGCGTCGGGGTTGGTGCCGCGCGGGCGGACGTCGCGGGTGTGATGCAGGAACGCGCCGAAGAGCGCGCCGCCCGGCTTGAGCAGCGCGTGAACAGCGTCGCGATAGGTGTCGAGCATCTCGGGTTCGAGCGCGCAGTACAGCGTGTGCTCGACCACCGCGTCGAAGGATCCCAGCCAATCGGCGGGCGGCGCGAACGCATTGGCCACCTGCCAGTCGACGATGTCGGTGCGCTGGGCCGCAGCTTTCATCGCGGCGGGCGCGATGTCGGCGCCCACGACTTGGTGCCCTAAGCGAGCGATCGCCTCGGCGTCGTGACCAAACCCACAGCCCGGCACGATCACGCGCCTCGGTTCGGTCCCTGGACTCTGCACCGCGCCTAGCACCTGCACGGCGAGGCGCTGCACCACCGGTGACGGGCCGCCGAGATCCCAGGGCGTCTGCGCTGTCTCGTAGTGTTCATTCCACTGCATCGATCGGCTCCTCAATGGCCATTGGCCGTTGCGCGACCGCGAGTTGATGCCCCGTCGCCCCGAAAAGCTGCAGGACCAACTGGCTGGGAATCTCGACGACGAAGTACAGCGGAAGCATCAACAAGAGCAGAGGGATCGCGTAGATCGCGGTCCAGTTCAGCTTGCCTGGTGGCGGCATGCGCAGCACCCGCACCAGCCACAGCCACAAGCTCGCCACGCCCTCGAGCGGATAGAACATCGTCTGGTGCCGAATGACCTGCAAGCCGGCGGCTTCGAAGCTCTTTTGTAGCGTGTTCTCGGTGAAGTGAAACAGGTGCTGCGGCATCAGCAGCGGCAACCAGGCCGTGCGGAAGACCCGTCGCCAAAAGCCGTTCCAATGCGGCACCTCCACGACGCAATACCCGCCCGGCTCAAGCGCGTCATGCGCCGCCTTGAGGGCCGCGACCGGGTCGGTGTGATGCTCCAGCGACTCGAAGAAGGTGATGACCTGCAACGACTCGGGCGGGTAGTCCGCCTCGGTCAGCAGCCCCACCTTGAAGTCGGTCTTGTCGCGGTCGATGGCGCGCTCGATGCTGCCGGCGTCCAGATCGATGCCGCTGGTCTGGCAGCCGGTCGTATCGCGGGCGAGCTTGAGGAAGCCGCCGTAGCTGCACCCCACATCGAGCACATGATCGGTCGACCGAAACGGACGCACCTTCGCGATCGTCCGCATGCGGTAGCTGTTGACCAGCCGACCAAGCCAGTTCTCGGTTTGAAAGTCGCGCATGCCGCCCTCGGACTCGCCCGAGTAGGCATCCTCGTAGTAAAACCCGATGGCGTCGTCTGCGGGACGCGGGCGGGTCTGCACCAAGGCGCACGCCTGGCAGCGCTGGATCTGGAACCGGCCGGGCTTATGCCACACCCAGTCCCGCGCGCCGCGCAGTTCGGTGATAAAGTCGGTGCCACCACAAAGGGCGCACGGCGGTTTTATGAGTGAGACAGGCGCCTGCATGGTGCGTGAGCATACACGGGGTCGGGCTTGAGCGCGCTCCTCTGGATCGTCATTGGTCTCTGGGCGCTGATCCTGCTGGCGTCGGCCGTCATCGTTCTGCCGCCGTTGCCCGCGCCTGTCGCCGATGTGCCGCCCTACCAATTGTGGCTGCGGGGCGACGGTGCAGCCTCAAATTCCGACGGCCCACCGCTTGACCCACCCCCGGTCAAGGTCCATCGCGGCGACGCCCCACCCCACGACGGACCCGAGCATGTGCTCGTCCTCGCTTCGAACGCGCAGGTCATCGCCGATCTGCCCCGGC
>JBNMOZ010000753.1:0-3015 GCA_051276005.1 Bradymonadia bacterium
CGAGCGCCGCCGCCGCGACCTCGGGCTTGAGCACCTGCAGGCCGTCGTTCGCCGGCGCGCTGATGACCGTCTCGAAGGGGGTGAACTGCGCGAAGTGATAGCGCGTGATCGCCCGCACGGGGTAGCGCACGCCGCCCGCGCTGAGCACGCCCATGAGCTTGGCGAGCGCCGTGGGTCGGTCACCGGCGCTGCCCAACGCGGTGCCGTACGAGGGGATGAAGGCGTCGAAGGGGTAGCCCAGGGCCTTCCAGCGCGCGTGGATCTCATCAAAGGCGTCCTGCTCGATCATGATGTGCAGGCGGGTGTTCTGTTTGCGCCGACTGCCAGAGTCGATCAGCCATCGATACACCTCGAGGGTCGGCGCTCTTGCCGCCGCGATGATCTGCGCGTCGGTCTCGCCGGGGTGGGTCCGGCGTCGACCAACCCGCCACAGCTCGAGCGGATGGATGCGCGTCACATAGCCGCGGTCTTGCAGGTCGAAGCCCGCGATCTTGGCATACAGCCGCTCAAGCTCGTCTGCGTCGGGCTGCTCTTCGAGGCGCCGGGTCAGCCAGGCGGTCATGGCGGCCAGATCGGCCTCGGGGCGGGCCGCGCGGAAGACGATGGCCAGCGCGTCGAGGTGGTCTCGGCCCCGCATCGAGAGGGCCTCGAGGGCCGCGTCGGCGGTCATGTTGCGGTAGCGGTCGATGGCGCGCTGCAGGTAGACCTCGCCCTCGAACAGGGCGAAGCGCTCCAGGTATTCGCGACGCTTGGGGTTGTCCATGTCGCGCAGCAGGCTGTCGATGCCTGCTTCTCGATAGGTGATGTGATGGGCGATCTCGCGCATCATGCGCACGCACGGCAGGTTGATGGAGCGGCGCAGCGCCTCGCGGATCGTCACCACGCGGGTGTCATCATCGTCGTCGAAGTTATGGAACACATGGATGCCGCCGCCGGTGAAGAACCGCTCGGCGGGGCTGGCGCTGAACTCGCGATCCAACGCGCGCTCCAGCAGCTCTGCGAGCCCGATCTCGGGATCGCGGCGCATCTTGGCGTGCACCCAGCGATGCAGCGTATCGCGCACATGCGGCGGGGTCGCGGTGTTGTCCCGCTCGGCGTCGTACAGCTCGGCGGTGTACTCGAGCCAGGTGATCAGCGTACGCAGCTTGGCGGTCGAGCCCAGCTCGAGCTTCATGCCGTCGTTGAGGCTGAACGGCCCGTTGATGGTGTCGGTGTGCACCCGAATCGCGTTCATGTCGCCCACGCGCTCATACAGCGACACGCTGTATTCGATGTTGGACGGATCGTTGCCCTTCTCGAGCAGTGATCGCCCGAACAGCTGGGCCGCCGTGGCGCCTTCGACGGTCTGCAGCGCCGACAGCATGGCGCTGACCTGCTGCTGCACCGCGCCGTCGAACGTCGAGGTCACCGTCAGGTCGAGCTGATCGAGGGTGTACAGGCGATCGAGCCCCAGCGACTCCATGGTCGCGATGCGCGTCGCGTCGGCGGCTTTGCGATCGGTCGCGGGGATCGGTGCGATCTCGGCTTCGTCTTGAAAGTCGAGCCGGGCGTCGAGGGCGGCGTCGCGCAGCGCGGCGGGGATCACGTTGCCGGCGTGCATGAGCTGCAGGTGGTAGTCGACCATCTGTTCGAGCGTGTCGTGATCGGTGAGCAAGAACCGAGAGGGTCGGCGCAGCGACAACATCAGCGCGACGGTCTGCCGATAAAATTCACCCGTCGGCCCCAGGTCTGCCGGGTCGGCCGACATGGCGTCGATGCCGTGTAGGGTGGCGTTGACCGTGTCGAAGTCGCTGCCGAAGTAGGCCCACATCGCGTCGCCGTAGCCGTGCACCGCGCCATGCCTGTTGACGGCCGAGAGCGGCACGCTGTTGAGGTAGTCGCGCAGCACCTCCTGGCGCGCGTGGCGGGTGTCAGGGCCGTGCAGATAGGCGCGCAGGGCGCCCGACGCCATTTGCCGAAACTTGTCGACGGCGCCCTGGGTGCGACCGCCCTTGGAGTGTCGATACTTCTCCATCTGCGTCGCCAACGTGCTGGCGCCCGGCACCTTATGGCCCGGCTTGACCATCTCGATGCCCTTCTGGCCCACCGCGTACATGAAGCGATCCCACTCCACCGCCGGGTTGCGGTGCCGCTGGTCGGGATCGAGCAGCTCGCGGTTCTCAACAAACATGAGGGTCTTGGCGACAACCGGCGGGATCTCGCCGAACTCGAAGTAGGCGCGGGTCGAGGCGACGACGTCGTAGAGCGGCGCGCCATGACGATCGAGGACGGTCAGCCCGGCGACCGCCTTCTCGTCGTAGACGGGGAACAGGCTGAACCGCTGCACCAAATCGGTCAGCCGCTCCGACCACTGGGCCTGGGCGACGATCTGCGCGCCCTGGGCCTTGAGCCGGTAGATGAAGCGGGGCAGGGCGGTGTAGCCCAGCCGCGCGTCGTATGGCCCCTGCAGCGGGAAGATGATCGACGCGCTCTCGCCCAGCTCGACGTGATGGTGGATGTCCTGGGCGATGCGCTCGATGGCCATCGCTTGCAGGCGTCCCTCTTGAATCTCCATGCCGACCAGCCCGCCGAGGAAGCCGAACAGGGGGAAGAAGAGCCACATTGGCGTCACACGCAGCGACTTCAGGCGCGAGAAAAGTGTCATCGTTCCTTGGGCGTCGCTCTCGGTGGACGCCGATCAGTCAGGGTAGAGCGGGTTATCATGGTGCATGCTATGCCAGAACGATTCCAACCCGCCGCCCCCGATGCCGTGAGGACGCGATGACCCAGTCGCATGATGAGACCCCGGTCAAGACGGTCAAACAACCCTCACTCCCGTGGCGGCTCGTGCGCTTCGTGATGCTGTGCGGGTTGGCCTTCGCCGGCGGCCTGGGCGCGACCTACGCGTATGACCGCATCGTCGAGGCCCCCGCGGCGAACGACTCGGTGGTGCCCTTCATCCCGGCCGCGCCCACCCCCATCGCCCTGCCGCCGGCCGAGGCCGAGCCCCGCAACGTGCTGGATCCGGTGCAACAG
>JBNMOZ010000754.1:0-3015 GCA_051276005.1 Bradymonadia bacterium
AGCCATGCCCGAGGATCACCACTGGGACGGGCTTGCCGCGACCGCGCGCCGAGATCTCTTTGCGGGGCACCGTCAGATAGAAGTAGATGCGCTCGGAGCGGGCCGGGGCGACCTTGCGGTCGAGGTCTTCGGGCCAGCTCTGGCGGTCAAAGGGCAGCCACTCTGCCGGGTCGTCGCTGCCACGCGGGAACAGCTGCGGCGAGTCGAACCAGCCGACGGCGTGATAGTCGACGTAGCGGTTGTTGTCGGCCTGTTGCTTGAAGGCCTCGCTGCCCGGCTTGCCGCCCAGCAACTGCGGCCCAGCGATGTTGAACGCTTGCGACCAGTTCTCCGACCACATGATGTGCGGGTTGGTCATGCCCTCGAAGCGGCCCTCGTCGCGCAGCGGGATGAGCCCGGCGACCTCGGCCGGAAACTCCGTGCTCAAGTGCGCCTGCACGCCGTGGCCATACAGCCCATCGCGTACGGCCTTCCAGCCGGCCTCGATGGTCTGCGTGGTGTACGTGAACGCGAAGGCCACGTCGCTCTTGGCGAGGCCTTCGGGCAGCACCTCGAAGAGGGGCTCAAGCGCTGTCGTTTGGGTGTCGTGGTTGATGGCGTCGTAGGGCGATCCCACCGGCTCGCCGTTGGCGTCCTTGATGCGCCGGGTGACGACGACCGCGTAGGTGGTGCGCTCGCGCAAAGGCACCAGCGGCTTGACGATGAGCGTGTTGGTCTCGCGCTCGTAGAACGTCATCAACGCGTCGGCCCGGCCGGCCAGATCGTCGCGCGCGGGGTTCATACCGGGCAGGTAGTTGGGCTTGTCGAGCACGCCGTCGGCGTCGGTGTCTTCACCCTCGTCGAGCACGCCGTTGCCGTTGGTGTCTTCGTCGGCCTCTTCAAAGAGGATCGAGATGAGCCAGCCGCGCGGGTCGTTCTTCCAGTACTTGTTGATGCTCTCGAGCACGACCGGATAGTTGCCGTTGCCCACGTCGAGCAGGTGCAGGCGGCCGAACTCATCAGACCTGCGGTCGACGTTGATCAGATACACGACGTCGTTGGCGGTCTCGTAGTTGACGTCGCGATGCCCGGCCAGGATCGACCCGACGTCCAGCGGCCCGGTGAACGGGATGGTGATGGGCTGAAACACGCCCCAGCCGTCGAGCTCGTCGAGGCGGGCGCGCACCGTCTGCTCCATCGCCGTCGGCGCGATCATCGAGGCGTTGATGCGCCGGCCGGTCGCCGAGGTGGGGTCGTAGCGCGTCGCCAGGTCATTGGGCAGCGGGATCTCGGGCAGCGGGCGATGGCGGAAGTCCATCTTGACCGTGGTCGCCGACTTGGGCGCCTTCGCGATGCCCTCGGGCTCGGGCGAGAGGCAGCCGGTCAGGCTCAGGGCGGCGAGGCTCAGCAGCATCAGGCTCGAGCTGAGGAGCGTCGCGGTGATTCGGATGAGAGTTGTATGCATTCGAGTACTCCTAGAATCCCGCTTCGAGCGTCAAACGCCCGCCAAAGATCGCGCCCTGGGCTACGCCGTCGGCGTCGTTGAACGCGCCACCGGGCAGCAGGACCGCGCCTTCAATGCCCGCGCGCAGCTGGAGCGTGTCGCGCGACCACTGCCCGCGTATGCCCAGGTCGAGCTCGGTGCCCATATAGCGACTGGGCGCGCCGTCGAGGGCGTTGCGGGCCGATCCGCCGGCGAAGTTGGTGTTGAGCGGGTCGATGATCGGCACCTCGCTGAACGCGATGAGCGGGCCGCCGTAGATCTCGAGGCCGGTCAGCGGGCGATAGTACAGCCGCGGGAAGAACGCGACGGTGTTGCTGATGCCGCCGCGCGTAGGGAAGCGGTCGACGTCTTCGGGCGGTACGCCGATCAGGTTGGGATCGCTGGCGGTGGTGGGCGCGTAGCCCGACTGCGCGGCGTTCACATAGCGGTAGAGCAGCAGGCCCATCTCGTAGTTGCGATCGGCCAGGAAGTTGTTCGCTTCGCCGTCGGCCAGGTTGCGATCGCCCGAGGCGTAGACGCCGTCGATGACCAGGCCAACCTTGCCGGCGTGCAGGCGCGCGCGCACGGCGGCGCCGAGCTGCTGCACGCGCCGGGTGCGATGATCAAAGGACGGCGCGAACGACGTCTCGCCTTCGAGGTAGGCCAGCTCGCCCTCGAGGGTCAGCGTCGCGCCGCCGTCGAGCGTCATCGGGTAGCGCATGGTCGCGTCGATCGCGTTGACCGTGAGCGAGTCGCTGTCGGGCGCGTCGATGGTGCGCTGCACGACGAGCAGACCGCCCGACAGGCCGCCCTTCTTGCCCATGCGAATGCCGCCGCCCGCCTGCGTGGCGTCGTCGCCGGGTCGCAAGCTGTCGTTGACCTGGACCGTGTCGCGGAAGCCGAAGACCTGAACGCCTAGATCGCCATGCGGGCCGGTGGCCAGCAGCAATCGCAGGTTGGTGTCGGGCAGATATGGGTCGGAGAACTGCGCGGCCTCGGCGTCCCAATCTGTGCGCTGGACGCCGCCGTTCGCGAGCAGGCCCAGGCCCCATTCGAACGACACGACGCCCGCACCCACGGTGATCAGGTTCGCCAGCGAGACCCGCGCGAACGCGGTGCGCAGATAGATGTCGTCGCTCTGATCGGCAGGCATGTCGATGCCATTGACGTCGGTCGTGCCTGCCTGCTGACCTGAGAACGCGTAGGCCTCGATCTCGCCATGCAGCACGATCGGGAACGTCTTGCCGAACCGAGCGTCGATGACCAGCCCCAGCCGCGCCTGACCCGTGATCAGCGTGCCCGGATCAAAGGTCACGCCGGTGGCGACCGGGATCTTGGGCGCCTGCTCGGCGGTGCCTGAGAAGCGGCCGGTCAGCTGAACCGACAGCACGCTGTCGCCGGGCTCGGTGGTGGGTTCGATGACCTCGTAGGCGGCGGCTGGCCCCGCTGCGCAGATCAAGAGGGAGGGAAGGAGAAGTCTCATCGGCCGGCTCGCGCAGTCATCAGGATGACATGGGATAGGCCGAATTACGCGTCAACGAAAGGGAAATCTC
>JBNMOZ010000755.1:0-3006 GCA_051276005.1 Bradymonadia bacterium
CAACGACGTGCTGCGCACCGTGCCGGGCTTCGAGGGCTCCCGCGTCGACTCGAACGGCTGGTTCAACGAGGCCACCGCTCGCGGCCAGCCGCGCACGCTCCTCATCTTGATCAACGGCGTCAACGTCACCGAGCCCTTGCGCAACGGGCTGACGATGGACCGCAAGATCCCCATGGCGAGCATCAAGCGCATCGAGGTCACCTCGGGCCCGGGCGGCGTCTTGTGGGGCAGCAACGCGCTGCTGGGCGTGGTCAACATCGTGCTCAAAGACCACGCCGATTTGGACGGCTTCGAGGTCAGCGCGGGCGGGGGCCACGGCATCGGCGCCCAAGAGGCCGTCGGCGCGCGCGTCGCCTACGCGCAGTCGTTCTTCGACGGCGATCTGAAGCTCTACATCGCGGTCGACGGCTACTCCGATCGCGGCGCCCAGCTTGAGGTGGACGCGGTCAAGGTGCTCGGCGTGCTGCCAGCGCCCGATCTCGACGGCAAGACGCTCTACGAAGATCGCACCGACATCACCGACTTCAACCAGCGTGACTGGTGGTTGAGCACCACGCTCAACTTGCAGATCATGGACACCGTCACCATCGACGCGTTCTTCCAAATCGAGACCGATTACCGCCAGCAAGCGACCGGCGGGGCGGTGCTGCGCGGCAGCGATCGCGAAGGCGACGAGGTGCTCACCGCCAGCAACGGCGACGACTCGCTGCAGATGGCCGGCGTCACCTGGCGCGACCGGTTCCTTGAGGATCAGTTCGGCATCTCGGCGCGGGCCTATGTGGCGCATTTTCGCCTCGATGAGCGGCCGTTCTGGGCGTTCCCGCCGCGCACGTTGGGCACGGTCGAAGCGATCTCTGACGGGGTGGTGCTGGGGCTGGCCGCCAACTCATGGCGCATCGGCACCAACTTTGACGCCGACATCCAGCTGGGGCCCAAGCACCACCTGATCTTCGGCGCCGAGCTGTTCACCGAGCTGCTCCTCAACTCGACCCGTGACGCGACGCTGCGCCGCCGGATTCAGATCCCCGGCCTCGCCAATCAGGGCGCTGAAGACACCCTCGGCCGGCGCGGCATCTACGGACCGACCCGCTGTCCGCCGGCGGGCACGCATCAGGTCGCGGGCGTCAACGGCACGGCCCCGGTCGACTTCCGGCCGGGCTGCGACTTCACCGAAGCCTTGACCAGCGACGTCACGCGGCGCGTCGCCGCGCTCTACATCACCGACAATTGGAAGCCCAGCCGGCGCGTCGCCGTGCAGCCGGGTTTTCGCGTGCAGGTCTCTAACGCCTACGAGCCGGTCGCGCTGCTCGGCGCCGCCTTCGTCTGGAATATCGTCGATCGCACCTTCCTCAAGCTCAACTACGCCGAGGGCTTCCGCCCGCCCGAGATGCAGGCCACCGCGCTCAACGAGGACACGATCAGCGGCGTGACCTACCAGAGCGATCCCAACCTCAAGGTGGAGCGCTCCCGCGCCGTCGAAGCCGAGGTCAACACGGTGCTGTTCTCGAACATCGGCGCGCTCAAGGGCGTCTACCTGCGGGCCGACTACGCCTACACGATCATGTCGGATCTGGTGCGCAACGTCGGCGGCGCCTTCGCCAACTCGGGCGAGCGCGGCATCCACTCGGCTGAGTTTCTGACCCGCATCGACTTCAAGGGCGGCCACGAGATCTGGTTGGGCGGCCACTTCGTACGCGCCGAGGACTCGGTCTTCGGGCCCGTGCGCAACTTCCCCAACTGGGTGTTCATGGGCGGCGGCCGCACGCGGCTGTTCGGCGATCACTTGGAGCTCTCGGTCACCAGCACGCTCATCGGCGCCCAAGAAGACCTCAACCGCGCCAGCGACACGGGCGAGCGCCTGCTGCCCGGGCTGGTCGCGGCCAACGCCTCGGACATCGAGGTCGACAGGGTCGATCGCTACCTGCTGCTGCGCGTCGGCGCGCGGGTGCTCAACCTGTGGGAAGACCGGATCGTGTTGTCGGCCTTCGTCTACAACGCGCTGAACACCCAAATTCGGGAGCCAGACTACTTCTTCGATGATCGGGTCATGTCGCGCGGGCAGCCGCGGGAGGGCGTCAGCGCCTTCGGACAAGCCACGGTGCGCTTCTAATGCCGGTCTTTAGGTTCAAAGCCGCGGTGCTCGCGCTCATCGCCCTCAGCCTCGGCTGCGTCGAGGTCAACCGCGGCGCGATCGTGCAGATCAACCTCAAGAACATCACGCCGAGCGCCGATGGCGAGCACTACCAGCTGTTCGCCGTGGTCAAGGGGAGCGCGGTGCCGGTGGCTCGGTTCAAGGTGCTGCGCGCGATCGAAGACTGCATGCAAGACCCGGATCTGGTGCCGCGGCTCACGCTCGTGCAGGCCTACGACAACGGGGTCAGCCGCAGAGAGGTCTGCGTGCAGTCGCGCCGATTGGGTGCCGTTGACGAGATCAACCTGGCGGCCGGCCTTCTGGTCGGCGGGGTGCGCATCGATACGGCGACGGATTTGGGCGACGCCGAGAGCATGTTCGTGAGCATTGAGGTCGATGGCGACGTCGACCCGCGGCCCGATTTGGTGGTCATGCGCGCCGACCTGGGCGCCGGCCGCTCGCCGCATGAGGCGATCCTCAAGACCTGCCTCGAAGAGTTCTGCGCCGAGGTGCCCGACGAGCCTACCTGCGCGAACATCCCCGCCCTCGATCGCGCCCGCCGTGGCGTGTTGGTGGGCACCTTCGTGCGCACGCCGGTCAGCGACGTCTGCAATGCGGTCGTCACCGGCGACATCGCGGTGGTGCCGTCGGTCGACGACACCACGTTCTAAAGCCCTGAACTGAGGCTCTAAAAGGAGAGATCATGCTGATCCGACTCTGCACGATCGGGCTCCTCGCCACGCTGGCCGGGGGCTGCGACTCCCTCGACTGCGGCCCCGGCACCTACCGCGATGGCGATCGCTGCACGCCCGCGGTGCAGGTCGATTGCGGCGAGGGCACGACCTTCCAAGACGGCGAATGCGTGGCGATGACCG
>JBNMOZ010000756.1:0-3003 GCA_051276005.1 Bradymonadia bacterium
CGAGGTCGAAGGGGGCGGCGCCCAGCAAGATCGAGCGCGTCTCGCCGGGGCCCTCAAAGCTGCGCCCGACCACCAGCACCCGCTGCAGCTTGGCCCAAAGGTGGCTCTCTTCGAAGGTCTGCGTCTCGAGGTCGGCCGCGCTGAACATGGTGATGGCCATCGACTCCTTGAGCCGCCAGCCGCCGGTCTGCACCGCGGGCACCAGGGGCACGACCTTGAGCTCCCAATCGCCGAAGTCGGCGGCCTGTTCACTGTTGATCGCCATGCCCAGCAAGCGCTCGACGGTCTGCCCCGCCCACCCCTTGTTGCGCCGCCCGTCACGCCAGACCGTGATGCCATAGGACGCCGCCAGGCCTCTCAAGTCGCGCCCCATAAACGGCGCTAGGCGCGCGATCGCGTCGCGTCGAGCCAGGGTGTCGGCGGTGATCAACGGGAGCTGGTCGGCCATACGCGGATGATGCCGATCGCCACGCCCCCAGGCAATGCGCTGTCCCGATTCGCACCTGACCGGGGCACTTCGCATCACTTGGGCGCCCATCGCGGCCGAGAACGCAGACAGGAGCAACGGCACAGATCCTGCTGTACTGAGGTGCGCTACAGACGGGAAGACCACGCACCGGCGCTGCGCTTATCTGACCCGCTCATCCGACCGGCCAATCCGACCCATCGGGTCGGGCCACCCGGTCGGTCCATAGAAAGGACTGCCATGACAACCCCCACCCCCCCACAGCCCAATGAGACCCGGTTCGCTCGACTCATCGCCCAAAACTCGTTCGAAGACGAAGCGCATGAGGTCCTGCTCGCGCATGTCCTGGCCTATGTGGTCTGCGGTGAGAGCCGAACGCCGACCCTCGCCGAGCGCGCCTTCATCGAGCGCTTCATCCCTCGAGTCGAGACGCCCATCGACGCCCTCGCAGAGCAGGATCTGCCCAGCGATGGCCTCGACGACCTCAATTTGGGGCACAAGAAGACGATCATGGCGATCGCTCTCGTCGTGGCGACGCTCGACGGCTCCCGCGGGGTGACCGCGAAGACGGTGCGCCGCGTCGCCGACGCCATCGACCTGCCGCTCGCCGAGGTGGCGGACGCCGAAGTGACCGCGCGCGAGTTCATGATTGAGCAGCGCTTCGAGGCCCTGTACGCCGACGGCATGCCGACCAGCGAGGACCGCCAGGCGACCTTCGCGAGCCTGCGCACCATCGGCGCGGTCGACTCGACGCTGATGGCCTGGGAAGAGCGCTATGCGCTGCGCACCGCCGCGCGCCCCGAGGGCGACGAAGAGCACGCCGCGAGGTTCGATAGGCAGCGCCACGCGACGTTCATGTCGCGCCACGACCCGACGTCCAAGGATCACCGCGCGCCCAGTTCGGTGGGCGTCTTCGGTTCGAAGTGATCCGCCGATCGCCGCCAGCGCACCCTTGATTGGAGATTCTATGGACATCTATACCCGACTGATTCGCGACCATGACGAGCACCGCGTCCTCGCCGAAGAGCTGATCGAAGCGACCGCGCCTCAAGCCCGGCTGCGACTCTTCGAGCGCCTGCGCACTGACGTCGAGGCCCACGCCAACGCCGAGGAGCAGACGTTCTACGCGGCGCTGCTGGCCGACGCCGACGTTCAAGAGACTGCCCGCCACGGCATCGTAGAGCATGAAGAGCTTGAGGAATTGTTCGAGTCCGCTGCCAGTGTCGGACCCCAGAGTGATGACTGGCCTGCGGCCATCGAAACGCTCGTCGATCGACTCAAGCATCACATGCATGATGAAGAAGACGACGTCTTCCCCGAAGCGCGGCAGGTGCTGACTGACGAAGCCGCCATCGCGATGGTTCAGGTCTTCGAGGACCGCAAAGATGGAGAGCTGCCCGAACCGAACGCGTCGGCATTCACGGGCGACGAGTCCGGTCGCTTCGGCGCACAGTCCGTCTGATGAGTCTGGTCGCTTGGTGGCACCGATCGCTTGATGGCACCGCTCGCTTGATCGCACCGCTCGCTTGATCGAGGCGACCATGTCGGTATGCTCGTCCAACCGTCGCTCGCCTCTGACGGACGATCCATGACGGAGTGCCGTGAGCCTCGACGCCTTCGAGATGGGACCGCAGATCGCAGCTGGCAGCGTTGGTCGCGTCTATCGAGGGCTGCACCGCGAGACCGGTGAAGCCGTCGCCATCAAGCTGCTCTCGCCGGCGGTGCGGCCCGAGTCTCGCGCGGCCTTTCAACGCGAAGCCAACGCCATGGCGAGCTTCGACCACCCCCACCTTCTGCCCGTCTATGAGTATGGCCACACGGCCGGCGGCGCGCCGTTCATGGTGATGCCCCTGGCCGAGCATGGCGACTTGCACGCCTACGCCAAGCACCTCGACTGGCTGACCGCCGGAACGATCCTCGTGCAGATACTGCAGGGCCTGGCCCACGCGCACGCCCACGGCGTCGTGCATTGCGACCTCAAGCCCGAGAACGTCTTGCTCCGCTCGGCCCGTGACGGCGTCCGCGCCCAGGTCGCAGACTTCGGCATCGCGCACGCCCTGCGCACGGTCATCGGGCCCACTCAGATACAGGGCACGCCGAGCTATATGGCGCCCGAGCAGCTCGTCGAGACCGCGCTGATCGGCCCGGCCACCGACATCTATGCGCTCGGCTGCATCGCCTTCGAGCTGACCACGCGCACCCTGCCGTTCACCGGACGCACGGCGCTCGCCGTCGGCACCGCCCAGGTCAGCGCGCAGCCCGCCGACTGGATCGACGTTGTGGGCGCGCCGACGGCGGTCGCTGAATGGATCACGCGGTGCCTCGCGAAGGCCCCACGCGCGCGCTGGCCCGGCGCAGCCGAGGCGTTGGCTGCGCTGCGGCCGTTGATCCCGCCGGGATCTGCCGTCCTGCCTGAGCCGGATCCCATGGCGCCGACCGACTCGACCCAGCTGTCGATGGCCGGCCTGGCGCCGGCCTCTCATCCCCGGCTCGGCGCCCTGACGACGCGCTCGCCGCCGCCACCGTCTTGGCGGTCG